>NZ_POYH01000019.1:0-67076 GCF_002899995.1 Acinetobacter sp. AKBS16
TAATGCAAAAATCCATCCTACCAAGTTCGCAAAGGCTTTTATAAATCCTTGTCGCAAACCGTTTAGCCCCCCAATGAGCAAAAGTATCAGAATGATGATATCAATGGTGTTCATGTTCAATTAAGTCATGGCTTCAACACATTGCTTCACAAGCGTTGGTCCCGTATAAATCAGACCACTATAAATTTGTACAAGCGTTGCTCCAGCCTGTTGTTTCGCTGCAGCTTGTTCACCCGACAAAATGCCGCCCACACCAATTAAAGGAATTTGTCCTTTTAATGTTTGAGCAAATAAACGTAAACATTCCGTACTTTTTTCAAATACAGGTGCACCCGACAAACCACCTGACTCATTACCATAAGGCAGGTTCTCTACCCCTTCTCTCGATAAGGTCGTGTTCGTCACAATAAGACCATCAATTTTAAAATCTAATAATTGTGCTGAAATAAATTCAACATCTTCAGCTGTTAAGTCTGGAGCGACTTTAAGAACTAAAGGTACATAGTGATTATATTGCTCTGCCAACTCAAGTTGACGTGCTTTTAAGATTTGCAATAATTCAGTTAATGCATCACCACTTTGCAGACTACGCAAATTTTTAGTATTTGGAGACGAAATATTAACCGTAATGTATGAAGCGTAATTATAAACTTTCTCAAGACAAATCAAATAATCATCAACGGCTTTTTCGACAGGTGTATCAGCATTTTTACCAATATTAATCCCTAAAATGCCTCTAAATTTTGATGCTTTAACATTCTCGATTAGCTTATCAACGCCATCATTATTAAAACCCATGCGGTTAATAATAGCTTTAGCTTCAGGAATACGGAATAAACGTGGCTTTGGGTTACCAGATTGCGGGCGAGGTGTAATTGTACCAATTTCAATGAAACCGAAACCCAACCCAGCTAATGCATCAATATGAGCACCATTTTTATCTAGACCGGCTGCCAACCCTACCGGATTAGGAAATTCGATCCCCATACATGTAGTTGGCTTCGCTTCTACGGTCTGGCGCATCATGCCTAGCTTATGCGCTTTATCAAGCATGGATAATGTTAATTCATGGGCACGCTCTGGTGCTAAACTAAACAACATCGGGCGAGCAAGTGAATATAACATACCAATCACAGTCTACTGATTTTAGGTACGCATATTATAGGCACAGGCAGCACAAAACACCATGCTTGACACAAGCATATTTTGATATGTTATTGAACTGTCGCTGTTAATTTAATCTGACCTTCACTAGAAACCATTTCCATCTTTTGAATACTTAAGCCCATCTGTGCAAGTTGTGTTAAAAAGTTAGCTAAAATTGCATAATTCTGATGTGTTACAACAATTTGTAACTGTTCTCCATTTTGCTGGGAAGACACAGTTAAACCTTGTTGCTGAGCTACTCGTTGTATTTTTCCAGACTTATCTAGTTCAAGCTCATTGGCAGGCTTCATCGTGACTGCATTACTCTGCATCCACACCATCAAATCTTTTAAATCATTTAAACGTTTTTGCTGTTGTTCTGCTAAGGAATGCATTTTCCAAAGTGAATATGCAACAATGACGACTACAACAAAAATAGTAGTAAAGACCACCATAATACGTTCACGGACAGTTAAGCGATCTAAATATTGAACAATTTGTTCAATCCACTGATCAAAGTGGTTTTGCAACTGAGCTAACATTTTCATTATTGTATTTTCACCACCCCAATCGCACCACTACCATCAGCTTGAACATTACCTAACTCAGCTTTAAAACCTTGTTGATTAAGTTGTTGGGTTAAAGCTTGCAAATCATCTGCTGATTTTGCTTTTAATGCCATTGTTAAGATTGAAGCATCATAATTGAGTTGCTGAGCTAAAATCTGTCTTTGCATTAAAATAGGCCCAACCCGGCTTAACAGAGAAAGTGCCTGGGTATCACCTTGCTGGCTCATTCTTAAATGACTTTCGAATTGTCCTTTAATATTTTGTTCAGTCACACGACTAGATGGACCAAACCAATATTTATATTGCTCAATTGCCTGTTCAGCAGTCTGATCTGCCACCTTTTTCAATTTTACCCAACGCAATAAATCATAGCTAAACTGCACGACAATAATTGCTAGAACAACGGCGGCACAAGTTTTCCAATAATTAGAAAAAGTACGTTCTTGCCCTTTTGATTTTGGCAAAACATTAAAAGGATGCTGCTTAGTTTTATCTAAAGGCTGAAATTGATAAACAAACTCAGAACGTTGCTCTGCGCTTGAGGCAGCTTCTAAGCTCTCTAGTTGCTCTGCTGTTAAACCGCTATATTGATAATGTGTTTCGGCTGACTGGAACTCTAAAAAAAGCCCCAAGTCATCAATGGAATTACCTAACCACTTATTCTCACGCACCAAAAGCTGATGACCAATATTACACAGAATAACTTGCTGAGCTTGTGGTTCAGGTAAAACTAGAAAATCTGGCAACAAAGCCACAAGTTTGGTTGGTAACAAAGCTAAAGAATGTTGCCATGTCTCTACCATCCCCTGAGCAACACCCAAAACAGTTAACTGATCGGCATGAAAATTGTGAACCACTTTCATGTGATCAATCGGTAAAGTCACAAACTCTTCAAGTAGATATTTAACCCCATCAGCGCCAAGCTGTTTGTAATGGGACTTTGCCATCGTTTGCTGAAGCATTTGAGCATGACGACTCGGAAAAAAGACTGTAGCTTCTTTTCCTTGATGTATTTGCAAGTCTTGTATTAATTGATCGAGACTTGCAGCCTGCAACCAGTTTTCTCCGTTAGACCAATGCCAAACTCCATTGGTTTCAGGCATCCATATATACAGCATGTGGGCTAAATAACCTTTTTAATTATATTGTGGGTATAAAACTATTTTTTTGTGTTGATAAACCATTTGCAATAACAGCTTGATCATAAATTCTAGCTTCAGCAAGTGCAAATGGATTGAAATTTTCATGAGTAAGTAACTCTGCAATATGCCCTACCACATTCATATGGCAAACAACCACAATCGACTCATAAGGAATTTGAGATAGCCATTCAATCGCTTCTTTTGCATCATCGTCAGGCTTAATTTTGTCGCATAACAACACTGGCACATCTTTAAAATAGGTCTGGATATGCGCCAACGTTTCCTGAGCACGCAGCAAAGGACTAACAACAAAAATATCTGGTTTTACAATATCTTTTAAAAAGGTTGCCGTTTGCTCAGCCTGTGCATGTCCACGCGCAGTAAGGGGACGTTTAATATCATTACCATTTACTGGCGGAGCAGCTTCCCCATGACGAACTAATGTCAGTTGCATAAAATTTCCTTGTAAACAATTCCTGCATTATAACCACAATTTATGACATTTATTCGTCAGACTTCATGATGAGGTAAAACAAACTCGACATCACTACGGTGTCCATTTTTCATAAGAGAAAGTGCAATATTTAATGGTGGAGCGCCTTCAAAAATGACCTCATATAAAGCATTGGTAATTGGCATATATACGTCTAGTTCTTGTGCCTTGCCACGCACCTGAACAATCGTGTTAATACCTTCTGCAGTTTGACCTAATTCTTTACTCGCTTGTTCAAGCGTTTTACCAGAACCTAGCGCATAACCAATTTGATAATTACGGCTTAATGGACTATTACAAGTCGCAAATAAATCACCTACTCCAGATAAACCTAAGAACGTAAGTGGGTTTGCACCTTGTTTTACCGCGAAACGGCTCATTTCAGCCAAAGCACGCGTTAAAATCATACTCTTGGTATTTTCACCAATTTTATATGCTGCCCCAATTCCCATAGCAACGGCATAAATATTCTTAAGGGCACCGCCTAACTCAACTCCATGTACATCATCGCTACCAAAAACACGGAATAATGCACTATGAAGTGCATGCTGTACGGCATAACGGACGAGTTCAGAATCACTTGCAATTACAGTACCAGAAGGCATACCTGCCATAATTTCTTTAGCAAGATTTGGTCCTGACAATACGCCATACGGCACTTCTGGTAATTCTTCACGAATAATATCACTCATGAAGCTAAATGTTTTAGCTTCAACACCTTTGGTTAAAGACACCACAGCTTGTGCAGTAATATAAGGCGCTATTTGTTTTAAAACGTCACGGAATGAGTGGCTTGGAATTGCAACTAAAATAATATCTCGATCACATACCGCTTGCTCAAGATCAGAAACTGCACGTAATGAAGATTCTAAAGTGAAGTCTGTTAAATAACGTTTATTAATATGGGTTTTATTAATTTCTTCTGCTGTTTCGGCATCACGAATCCAGATCATGGTATCGCAGCCATTACGAGCAGCTAAATTTGCCATGGCCGTACCAAAGCTACCGCCCCCTAAAACGGTAATACGTAATGCCGTTTTTTTATCGACCGCAACAGGTTCCACCAAATCTGTAAACTTAAATTCAGCCATGCTTTATTATCCTATTTCTTACTTTTACAGACGTTAAGCCTGCCAAACTTTTACGAATTCTTTACTATCAATATCTGCACGTGGAGCAATTGCTTTAGCTGCTGTGCCGATATAAATAATACCTGAAATCAAATCATGCGGTTGCAGACCTAAATGCTGTTTTAACCAGTTTGATTCGACAACGGCACCACTACGCCACATGGTCGAGAACCCTTGAGCTTGTAAAGATAACAAAAGATTTTGTACTGCTGCGCCTGTACTCAAAATTTGTTCGAAGTGTGGAACTTTCGGATGATCTTGTAATTGCGTAAGAGCTAAAATAAGTAGCGGAGCTCGAAAAGGATGTTGCTTCACTCGTTCAAGCTGTGCAGGATCAGACTCACCCAAATCGACCAATGCTTTTGCCAGAACTTCACCAAAAGCAGCACGTTGGTCACCTGACACAATTACAAAACGCGTTGGCTTAAGTCTATGATGATCTGGAGCTGTTAAAGCTGCCTGAAAAGCCAACTCTAACTGGTCTGTATTTGGGGCTGGCTCAACTAATTGGCCAATAGACTGACGCTGATGAATATTTTGGTGAATTATTTGTATTGCTGAATCCGTCATTAATATTAATCTAACTCAAAAATTCGAAATAGATTAGCATAATCTACCGTTAATCCACCATTGAATCTAGCTTATAAACTTAGTGAATTCATAGTTTGACATTTTTTAATACAAAACATCAAAACTCATACAACGTCTTCAAAATCAATTAGAAAACTTATGTTCAAATAACCCTATCTTTTGGTGATTAACTTAGGTGCATTATGAAAAAAATAATTTTAGCGACCGCAATGAGCGGTGTTGTTTTATTACTAGGAGCTTGTGCAACCACGCCTAAAAACACTTTAGCGATTCAAAAAGAAAATAATCAGTTTGAAGTGACTGGAATTGGCAAAACCAATTTAATTGCAAAGAATAATGCGGTTACTGCGGCACAAAAAACATGCTCTAAGAGCACAACACCAGTTATTGTTGATGAAAAAACGTCTTATCACGGGGTTTTAAAAGATGTGGTAAGTGAAAAGACTGGTCAAATGGTAGAAGCTGCTGCGGGTGTCATCGGTACTTTAACTGGTAAAAATGCATCTTTAGCAAAAGATGATGACTATCAAACAACGCTTACCTTCTATTGTAAAATAAATTAATCAAAAAAAATCCCAATCAAATGATTGGGATTTTTTATTAGCAATAACCATCTAGTCGGGTTAGAGGCAATTTCTTACCAATTGCTTTTTCAATTTCGGGTAAATAGAAAGCATCATCTTCAGATAAGAAACTAATACTTACCCCTTGTGCCCCTGCACGACCTGTACGACCAATACGATGGACATAATCATCAGACTGCTCAGGTAATGTAAAATTCACTACATGTGATACACCGTCTACATGAATACCACGACCAGCAACATCGGTTGCGATCATGATGTTATGTTTGCCTTGCTTAAACTGCTCCAACATTTTTAAACGTTTATCTTGAGCAATTTCACCAGATAGCATCCCCACTTTGTATCCATCTTTTTTCAAATGGTCGTAAAGACGACGTACCTGATCACGGCGATTGGCAAAGATCATAACTTTATCAATTGGCTCTTCACGTAAAATATCTTGTAAAAGACGATATTTATCCTGTTTAGCCACAACGTAAACACGTTGTTCGACATCATTATTGGTCTTTTGTTCAGGTTCAATTTCAACAGTTACTGGTTCAAATAACCACTGTCTTGCCAAGTTCAAGACATCATAACTAAATGTTGCAGAGAACATTAAGGTTTGACGTTGTTCCTTACGTGGTGAATAACGCACAATACGTTTTACCGAAGGAATAAAGCCCATATCCAATAAACGGTCAGCTTCATCAATCACTAAAAATTCAATTTGATCGAGCCAAACTTCTTTTTGTTCTACAAAATCAATTAAACGCCCTGGTGTGGCAACCATGATATCGACAAAATTAGCATCAAGTTGCTTCTTCTGCTTATCGAAATCAACACCACCTAATAGGGTCACTAGGTGTAAATTAGAAAATTTTGTGAGAGATTTTGCATCACTTTCAATCTGCAATGCCAACTCACGAGTAGGTGCTAAGATTAAAGCACGAGGCTCACCACGGAAGCGTTGCTCCTGAACCGGATTATTGAGCAAATCATTAATTACACTAATCAGAAAGGCAGCAGTCTTACCTGTACCTGTCTGTGCTCGCCCAATTGCATCATGCCCGGCTAATGTATATTTTAAAACCTTTTGCTGAATTGGGGTCATTTGAGTAAACCCTAAAGCATCAATCGCCTTTTTAAGTTGCGGATGTAAATTCAAGGTTTCAAAACCAGATGTCATAAATACGCGCTCTAACAAACAATCTCTCGAATGAGAAGATCATTATAAACAAAAACGCCCCAATTCAAAAATTGGAGCGTCCATGATTCATCAAAAAGATGAATTAGTCTAAAGGCTGAACGTTTTCAGCTTGAAAACCTTTTTGACCTTGTACAACGCTAAATTCTACACGTTGACCGTCACGTAGAGAACGGTGACCGTCACCTACGATTGCACGGAAGTGAACGAATACATCGTCGCCGCCGTTACGTTGAATAAAACCAAAGCCTTTAGTGTCATTAAACCACTTTACTACGCCTTGTTCACGAGCTGTCATAAGTCAATCCTCAGATGATGAAAAAAGGACCTTCCGGTGTTGCAAACAGCAGAGCAAACAAGGTTTTAAAATTTTTATAATCTTAAAGCTTGTAATCATTCTGTAAAACTATCAACAATTTCCGGTTACATCCATTTGTTATAGGGTTATTAAAACAATTTAACTGTGTGGTAATTCCTAAAACGGTTCGAGCTTAACACGGGTTTATGACAATTAATAGAATTTTTTTCATTTATTTCCCCTATTTTTAGCTGTTTTTTTAAACAGCTTATTACAATAATTTTTATCAGTATTGATTAGTTGTTCTTTATATAAAGTTATGTAGTGTTTACAAAAATTTGTTAAAATAATTTTTTTAGTTGTTTTGATGATGAATGAGCACTACTTCTTCCGCTACGACGCCTATTGAAATTAATGCCCTTGGCCAACCTTGTCCAATGCCATTATTAATGTTGAAACGTGAACTTAAAAAATTATCGGGAAAACAACTATTCTTATTAAAATCATCTGACCCGCATAGTGAAATTGATGTAACACGTTATTGCCAATTACATCATTTTACGTGTCAAACCATGCAGATTTCAGAAAGAGAATTTCACTATTTAATTGAAACTCAATAATTCTTTGCTAAACTAAAAGATTAGAAACTGCATAAAATTTTACATTTCTATACCCAATTTTCCTTAATTATGAAGCCGATTCAAATTAAGATGAACTTATTGGTTAATCCATCCTATCCTATAAGGAGAACTCATGAGTGACAGCAGCAATCAATTGATGCCCCTGTCATTGTCTGCGCCCGGTGTAAACCTTGGTGCATATATCAGTACTGTCAATCAGATTCCTATTTTAACGGCTGAGCAAGAAAAAGAGCTTGCTGAGCGTTATTATTATGACCAAGATCTTGATGCCGCAAAAATGCTGGTAATGTCGCATTTACGCTTCGTCGTTCACATTGCGCGCAGCTATGCAGGTTATGGCCTACCTCAAGGTGACCTTATTCAAGAAGGTAACTTAGGCTTAATGAAAGCCGTAAAACGTTTTGACCCAAATATGGGCGTACGTCTTGTATCTTTTGCCGTCCACTGGATCAAGGCAGAAATTCACGAATATGTTATTCGTAACTGGCGTATTGTAAAAATTGCAACAACCAAAGCTCAGCGTAAACTTTTCTTCAATTTACGCAGCTTAAAAAAATCGAGTAAAAAGCTCACATTAGAAGAAGCACAATCTATTGCAAACGATTTAAATGTTACTCCAGAACAAGTTTTGGAAATGGAAGGTCGTTTAACAGCATATGATGCTGCTTTTGAAGCTCAAGGCGATGACGATGATGACACCCCGCACACTGCGCCAGTGTTATATCTTGAAGATAATCGTTATGACCCTGCTCGTTTAGTAGAAAATGAGGATTGGGAAGAACAAAGTACATCTGCTTTGCATGACGCAATGAACCAGCTAGATGACCGTTCACGTAATATTTTGCAGCGCCGTTGGTTAGATGACGATAAATCTACCCTCCATGAGCTTGCTGCTGAATATAATGTTTCTGCCGAACGTATTCGTCAGCTTGAAAAGAATGCGATGGAAAAAATTAAAGTCGCAATGTCTGCAAGCTAAAGAAAATCAAAAAAATAAAAGGGCGATAAGCCCTTTTGTTTTATCTGGCTATGTTTAGCCAACCTATTCTATGGTAACGTTGCCTTTCATTATTCAGTTGCGTTTTTTGTTATGTGGATTGCCATTTCAGCCCTTAATCTTGCTTTCGCAGTCATGTTGGGTGCTTTTGGAGCACATGGTCTTAAAGCTCACGCGAGCCCTGAACAACTTGCTTGGTGGCAGACTGCAACCGACTACTTTTTTTATCATGCGCTTGGATTGTTAGCGCTTGGTATTTTAAGCAAGGTTCTTCCTCATTTCCCAATCAAGTTATCTTTCTTGCTTATTCAGATTGGCATTCTGTTCTTTTGTGGTTCGCTTTATATCATGGCATTGGGTTTACCACGGATATTAGGCGCAATTACGCCAATAGGTGGAGCTTTGATGATTGCTGGATGGCTAATCTTGGCTTGGAATGCTTTCAAATACGCAAAATAATCGGAATGTGATCATGCAAATTTATTTAAATGGCGAATTAACGGACACGCCTAGCCAAAACCTGTTGCAACTCATTCAGGAACTGGCACTTGAAGGAAAACGTTTTGCTGTTGAACACAATCAGCAAATCGTGCCTAAAAGCAAATTAGAGCAAATTACGATTGCTCAACATGACCGTATCGAAATTATTCACGCTGTTGGCGGCGGCTAAGTCGGAGTTATCCATGCAAGACACCCCTCTCATTATTGGTTCACGTTCTTTTCAATCTCGTTTATTGGTAGGAACAGGGAAATATAAAGACTTAAATGAAACGGATTTAGCCATTCAAGCTAGTGGTGCAGAAATCGTAACTGTCGCAATCCGCCGTGTGAATATTGGACAAAATCCAGATCAACCGAATTTACTTTCTGTCATTCCACCAGAAAAATATACAATCTTGCCAAATACTGCAGGTTGTTTTGACGCTGACAGCGCAGTACGCACGTGTATGCTAGCGCGCGAGCTACTTGATGGTCATAACCTAGTAAAACTTGAAGTGTTGGGTGATGAAAAAACTTTATATCCAAATGTAACCGAGACTTTAAAAGCCGCTCGCACTTTGATTGATGACGGTTTTGAGATTATGGTCTATACCTCTGACGACCCAATCATTGCTCAAGAACTTGAAAGTATGGGCTGTGTTGCAATTATGCCTTTAGGTAGTTTGATTGGTTCAGGCCTAGGTATTTTAAACCCGCATACCATTTCAATTATTAAAGAAAATGCCAAAGTACCGGTTTTAGTAGATGCAGGTGTTGGTACAGCAAGTGACGCTGCTATTGCGATGGAGCTTGGTTGTGATGGCGTATTGATGAACACAGCGATTGCAGCGGCTCAAAATCCTATTTTGATGGCTTCTGCAATGAAGAAAGCTGTTGAAGCAGGACGTGAAGCATTTTTAGCTGGGCGTATGTCACGCAAACGCATGGCAAATGCAAGTTCACCAGAAACAGGTTATTTCTTTAAATAATTTATTTCTAAGGAATCACTGTTTTTTTCAGTGGTTCCTCTCTCCTCTCATGTAACCATTTTCACTTTTCAAAAAAGATTAAAAATCTATATCACTTTATTCAATCAACAGATCTAAATTTTATATTTAGCTTAGGCTATTCCAATATTTTCTTTAAATTTTGCTTGGCGTTTAACTCAAAATTCTTTTGGAAATATGCAGTTTGATAAAGCGGCTCAGACTGATAAAAATGCTTTAAAACTTCTTTTCGCTTAATCGCATATACTTCTGGATCAACCCAAGCATATTCTTGCTGAATTTGCTGTTCATACTGGATAAAACGTTCAGGTGTTGCTGCCAAAATAGCTAAATCGATATCTAACAAAAATTGCAAATCTGTTTCACCGGTTGGTGCATGCTTTTGAGTCGCAAGAATCCAACGCTTTATTTTCTGTATTGTATCGAGCTGTAAATCTTGAGCCATTAATTGCTCAAATAACTCGGCACTTTTAAGTTCATTATCTAGCGCTTGAGGTTCGTAGACTACATCATGGAACCAGAGAGCCAATGCAACAGCATATGGATCATTTAATTCGGACTGAATCGTCTCAATTAAACTCAAACATTCATATAAATGTTGTACGGTGTGGTAGGCACGCTGCTTTTCACTATAAGCAGCAATAAGTTCATTTAAAATTTTCTGCGGTTCAGAAAAATGATAATGCTGATGCAGCTCAAACCAAAAAAGTTCCAGTTTTAATAAGTAAAGCTGTATCAGCATCTATTAACCACGCTTAGGATTATTGTTCATCACGCTTAAACACCAACTCTTTTGCCGATGAGTTATCAGCATCAAAGTAGTAACCCTCGGTATTAAACGCTTTGATGTCTTCAGCTTTATTTAATTGGTTTTCAATAATAAAACGAGCCATTAAACCACGTGCTTTTTTCGCATAGAAACTAATGACTTTATATTTGCCATTTTTCTGGTCAAGGAAAATAGGCTTCACAATTTCAGCCTTAATTTTCTTTTCATTGACAGATTTGTAATATTCATCTGAAGCCAAATTTACCAGCAATTCTGATTTAATTGCCGCTAAATCTTCATTAATCTGGTTAGTGATGATGTCATCCCAAAATTCATACAAATTATGACCGCGCGTATTTTTTAATTTAGTGCCCATCTCTAAACGATAAGGCATCATTAAATCTAAAGGACGCAATAAACCATATAAACCAGAGAGCATACGCAAATGCTGCTGAGCAAAATCAATATCTTTATCTTTTAAGTGATAAGCATCTAAACCAGTATAAACATCTCCTTTAAATGCATAAATTGCCTGACGAGCATTTGAAAAATCAAATTCTGGCTTCCAGTCCCTAAAACGATCAGCATTAAGTGTGGCAATTTTTTCACTGACACTCATTAGACTCGCAATTTCCGACGCAGAAAGTTTGCGGCAAACATCAATTAATTGTGCGGAGTGTTCTAACAAGCGCGGCTGAGTAAACTCATCTGTAGGTAACGCTGTTTCATAATCTAAAGTTTTTGCAGGAGAAATTAAAGCAAGCATAGACAACCTGAAAAAATTATTATTAATGCCAACTATAACAGTAGATATTTTTTAATGCTAACTCGTGTTTTCAATGACGACTATCGGTAAAATAGCACTTATGTATTGTTATTTAGCGGTTCTTCTATGTCTGAGCAAATTTTCATCCAGGGTCCAGTAGGTAAAATTGAACTTTTCGTTGACCGCCCTGAAGGTGAAATCAAAGGCTTTGCAGTTGTTTGTCACCCCCACCCATTACAAGGTGGAACCCCTCAACATAAAGTCCCTGCTCTTTTAACCCAAATCTTTAATGAATATGGCTGTATTGTTTACCGTCCTAGTTTCCGTGGTTTAGGCGGCAGTGAAGGTGTTCGTGTTCATGATGAAGGTCATGGAGAAACTGAAGATATTTTAGCTGTGATTGAGCATGTCCGTAAGCTTCATGCAGGTTTGCCATTTTATGCAGGTGGCTTTAGCTTTGGCTCACATGTTTTGGCAAAATGTCATGCGCAGCTTAGCCCTGAATTACAGCCAGTACAGTTAATTTTATGTGGTTTACCAACAGCTACTGTTGTGGGCTTACGTCACTATAAAACACCTGAAATTCAAGGTGATATTCTACTCATTCATGGTGAGCAAGATGACATTACCTTACTTTCAGATGCAATTGAGTGGGCAAAACCACAAAAGCATCCAATTACGATTTTGCCGGGCGCCAACCACTTCTTTACAGGTTATTTAAAACAGCTTCGCCAAATCATTACACGTTTTATTATTATGAAATAAACGGTAACCTGATGGGCATAGATTGAGTCTATGCCCATCATTTTTAAGCCATGTCATTATTGAAAATTATTCCAACTCAATCCAAAACGCGCTAAATATTTTTTTACTCGGTCGCTACCACGCACCATAATTTTTATAAAATTTTAATAAGTGTCTATAATATAAAAATTACGCATTTGACTAAAAAATTCCAAGAATATGCTTCATTTTACCTTTTTAGGCACATCATCAGGTGTACCCACGCTTTCACGCAATGTTTCAGGATTAGCTGTTCGTAACAGTAAAAATAAGGACTGGATTTTAGTTGATGCTGGTGAAGGTACACAGCATCGTATTCAGCAAGCTAGACTCTCACTACAAAACTTAATTGCCATTTGTATTACACACGTTCACGGCGATCATTGTTATGGCCTAGTTGGTTTACTGGCAAGTGCAGGCATGAATGCCCGTACAAAACCATTAATCGTGATTGCGCCCAAAGAAATTCAACAATGGTTTGAAATCACTGCTCAACTTACAGACTTACATTTGCCTTATTCAATAAAATTTATTGATGTTAATGAAGCAACTCGGCCACAGCAGCTCACCGATGAACTCTTTATTCAAGCACATCCACTAAGTCATCGTGTTCCGAGTTTTGCATTTAGTATTTATATAAAATCCACCCAGAAGAAGATAGATATTCAAGCTTTAACTCAGCTTGGCGTACCTAAAGGCGATATTTGGGGGCATTTAAAACGAGGCTACGATGTTGAGTTTGAGGGGCGAATTTTAAAATCTCAAGACTTTATCAAAATTCAAAATCAGCAGATTCACGCAATTATAGGTGGTGATAATGATCGGCCAGAATTATTAGCCGATGCTTGTAAGGATGCTCAATTACTTATTCATGAAGCAACTTATTTGCAAACAGTCTTAGATAAAGTAGGTAAAGGACCAATGCACAGCTCAGCAAAAATGGTGGCTGAATTTGCTGAGCAGCAATCTCTAGACAATTTAATTCTGACACACTTTAGCCCTAGACATCAGGATAAAACTGGGCAGCAAGCTATTACCGAAGAAGTTCGCCAGTTTTATAAAGGTCATTTTTATTTAGCGAATGATTTTGATGAATTTACTTTAAGTGAAACAGGACAACTTTTAAAAATCGAGTAAAAATCATATTTGTTGTGAGATCGAATTAGCTACATATCATTTCTATATAAAAGTTTAAGAAGCTCACAATTGAGCTTCTTATCTCTTAAAAAATTACTCTACAGATGCCAAAGCGGTTACCAGTAGCTTCCAGCATTTCTCTACAGTATCAACTTTGACTCGTTCACCCGGTGCATGTGCACCTTGAATATCCGGTCCAAATGAAACCATCTGTAAATGTGGGTAATGTTCAGCAATAATCCCACATTCTAAGCCTGCATGAATTACTTTTAGATTTGGCTCAATATTAAATGCATTTTGATAAGCTTGTTGTAAGCACTTTAGAGCAGCCGAATCTGGATTTGGTGTCCAACCCGACACTAACGGCGTAAGTGTAGAGCCGATATTAAATTGGCTAAAATGGGCCTGAATTTTTTCGGCAAAATCTTGAGCTTCTTGGTTCACCATTGAACGGACCATTAAAACAGCTTTTCCACCTTCTCGATTTAGTCTCACCACCCCAATGTTATTTGAGGTTTCAACTACATCTGGTAGAACCTGACTCATACTTGCAACACCATAAGGACTTGTTGCCAAAGCTTGCAACCATTCATTTTGCTGTTGTTGAGCAATCGCTTCGGTCACTTCAGCACCAGTGGATTGAATACTTAATTGCAAGTTGTCATCAATACCCTTTAGCTGTTTTTTCCATGTCGTTTGATATTCAGCAAGTAACTTTTCTAGGTTTGATAACTGATTAGGCGAAATTGCAATAGTTGCCACTGCTTCTCGCGGTAAAGCATTACGGGCCGTACCACCTGTAAACTCAACAAGATGCCCACCCTGTGAGGCTAAATGTTGATTTAAAAAGCGAGCCAAAATAACGTTGGCATTGCCACGTCCTAAATGAATATCTACGCCAGAGTGACCACCTTTAAGACCAGCCACCTGAATATTCACAATATTCAAATTTTCAGGGATTGGTTCATAACTAAGCGGCTGCTCTACCTCAACATCAATACTACCAGCACACCCTAAATACAACTCACCCCATTCTTCTGTATCAATATTAAATAGCCATTTTCCTTTTAGCACACCTGTCTCTAAAAGCCGCGCACCACTCATCCCTGCTTCTTCATCGACTGTTAAAAGAACTTCTATTGGGCCATGAGCAATATCATTTGAATCTAAAACAGCTAATGCCAAAGCCACCCCAATACCATTATCAGCACCTAAAGTAGTGTCTTTGGCAATTAGCCAGCCATCCTCAAGAACTGGACGAATCGGGTCTTTAAAGAAGTCATGTACCGTACCAGTATTGGCTTGTGTAACCATATCTAAATGGCCCTGAAGAATAACTCCAGACATATGTTCTTTACCCGGAGTCGCATTTTTACGGATAATCAAATTTCCTACTTCATCTACATAAGTTTCTAAATTCCGACTTTCGGCCCAGTTTTGTAAAAACTCACGAAGTTGCTGTTCATGCTTTGACGGACGAGGAATAGTACAAAGTGTTTGAAAATGCTGCCAAACGACTTGAGGAGATAATGCTGCAATATCAACTTGTGTCATGAAAACTACACTCTAATTATGTAAATATCTTAATAATTTCAATATACACAAAGCATTAAAGATAGGTAGCGATTTCGGGAAAGATTTTGTATTTTTATATTTAATTTAAAGAAATTGTACGACTTTTCTAAAAAGCCGTACTTCACAAATAAGTCTTAACAATAATATGTTTAGCTTTTCCACTCAAATGCTGAAAAGCTATGATCGGCTTTCAAGCTATTTTCAACAGCCTGTGCAAGCTGACGAATAATACTTTGTGTTTCGATTTTCTCAAACCAGTCTTGTTCTTCATCAGGATTGGCAGAGATTTCACACATTAAATGCCCATCATGGTCGGTTTGCTGGCAAGTAATAGACAATGGTAAAAGGTGATTATCAATACTTACTTCCACTTTTTCATGTTCATGCACAATATGCTGTGCATCAAAACCATAATTCCCCAGTTGTTTAAACAGTAAAGCCGCTACATATTCTTGAGTGATATGGCATTCATTTGGTGGATGATCAAGCACCCCATGTTGTGGGCAACTGGCAATAAATTGTAATTTTTTCATCCTTTGTCCTAACACTTTTATCATTATCTGCACTTAGCATAAGCAATAAACAAACAGCAGCCAAGCCTTTAGCTCGCTGCTGCCGTTGCTATTGTGTTAGCAATTATAAAATGTGTTAGGTAAAAAGTTATTGGCTAACTTCAATTGTTAAGCCTGCACGATTCGCCAATTCAGTAAAAGTTGGGAAACTTGTGGCAACAGTTTCAGTACCATGAATTGTAATCGGACCAGAAGTACGAAGACCTGCCATACTAAAACTCATAGCAATACGGTGGTCATGGTGTGATTCAATTTCACCACCAGCAAAGATTGGTGACCAATCACCAGATTTGCCTTTACCTTCGATAATGATGCCATCTTCAGTAGGTGTACAATCAATGCCCATGATTTTTAAACCATCTGCCATAACTTGAATACGGTCAGATTCTTTCACGCGAAGCTCTGCTGCACCTGTTAATACTGTTTGGCCTTCGGCACAAGCCGCTGCAATAAATAAGGCTGGGAATTCATCAATTGCTAAAGGTACTTGGTCTTCAGGCATATGAATGCCTTTAAGCGTGCGTGAACCTTTAATATGAATATCAGCAATAGGCTCTCCACCAGCGATCCGCTCATTTTCAACAGTCAGGTCAGCACCCATCTGTTTTAAAATTTCAATTACGCCAGTACGTGTTGGATTAATACCTACCGCTTCCAGAACAACGTCTGCACCTTCAGTAATTGCAGCACCCACCATGAAGAAAGCAGCAGATGAAATATCAGATGGTACTTGAATATTAGTACCCACTAACTTACCGCCGCCCACAAGGGAAATTTTATTGCCTTCAGTTTTAACATCATAGCCAAATGCACGAAGCATACGCTCTGTATGATCACGTGTTGGTTCCGGCTCAGTTACCGAAGTTTCACCTTCAGCCCATAAACCAGCTAGTAAAATACCCGACTTCACCTGAGCAGATGCCATAGGTAAATCGTATTGAATACCTTTTAATTGCTGACCACCAGTAATGCTTACAGGTGGTGTACCTTTCTCACCTGTTGTTTGGATTTGCGCACCCATTAAACGTAATGGCTTAGCAATACGCTCCATTGGACGTTTAGAGAGCGAAGCATCACCTGTCATAACAGAATCAAACTTTTGTGCAGAAAGCATACCTGAAAGCAAACGCATGCTTGTTCCAGAGTTACCCATATATAAGGCACTCGCTGGTGCTTTTAAGCCATGCATACCCACGCCATGAATGGTCACTTCACCATTTTTAGGGCCTTCAATGCTTACACCCATATCACGGAAAGCTTGTAAAGTTGCTAAAGCATCTTCACCTTCAAGGAAGCCAGTTACATGAGTCGTGCCTTCTGCAATAGCACCAAACATAATGGAGCGATGTGACACAGATTTGTCACCCGGTACGGTAAATTTACCTTTAAAAGCCTTATTTCCCGGTAAGATACTGAATTGCTGTGTCACCTTATTTTTCTCCATTAAAGGTTTTTTGGCTAACATATGATTGAAATGCTGACGTGCTGCCTGAGCATGGCCGAGTAAACCCATTAATGCATGAGAATCTTCGTTTTCAATCAATTTTCTAAGTACGGTAAGTTGTTTCTCGAAGCCATCTACAGCATTTAATATGGCTGTTTTATTGGCAAAGAAAATGTCATGCCACATTTGAGGATCACTGGCAGCAATTCGTGAAAAGTCACGAAAACCACCCGCTGCATAACGGAAAATATCAAGGTTATCTTCACGGTTTGCAAGTTGCTCGACCAGATTAAATGCCATTAAGTGCGGTAAATGACTGGTATGCGCCAAAACCTCATCATGTTTGGCAACATCCATACAAATGACTTCAGCTTTAGCAGCTGACCAAAGTTGAATCAGTTTCTCAACTGCCCATTCTGCACTGGTTGGTAATGGCGTCAAAATGACTTTGTGATTTGCAAAGAGATCGACCTTACCTGCGTGGACACCCGTGTGTTCACTTCCCGCAATCGGATGCCCGGGAACAAACCCTGCTGGTAAATCTTCACCAAATACAGCTTTTGCTGCATCTACGACATTACCTTTTGTACTTCCCACGTCAGTTACAATTGTGGTTTCAGACAAATAAGGTTTAATTTGCTCAAGCACTTTTTGAGTGGCACGCACTGGCAAGGCTAAAACAACTAAATCCGCCCCTTTCACAGCTTCTACAGGATCGGAAAACCCTTCTTGTATTAAGCCAAGTGATTTTGCATCTTCTAAAGTTTTCTGTGAACGTGTAGATGCCACAATAGTTGTCGCCAACTTTTCGGCAACAATAACGCGAGCCAAACTCGACCCAATGAGTCCTAAACCAATAAATGCAACTTTTTTAAATAGGGGTTGTGACATAACTTCAACTTTGCTTTTGCTCAACGTTATTTAAACCTTTGAGCAATTTGTTTTTTAAGCATAATGACATGCCCATCTTGATACATGTCATTATTCCAACATGAGTGATTAAAGAACGGCAGCAGGATAAGAACCTAAAATACGAAGCTCTTTTACCATTGGACGAATCTCATTGATTGCCGCAGCCACATTTTCCTGATCGATATGACCTTCTAAGTCAATAAAGAATACATATGCCCATTTTTCAGGTAATGCTGGACGGGTCTCAATGCTCGTTAAGCTAATATTATGTTTTGCAAACGGCGCTAAAATTTCTAATAAAGCGCCTGCACGGTCATGCGCTGAAATTAATAATGAAGTTTTGTCATTGCCACTTTGTGGAATTTTTTCACGGCCAATCACTAAGAAGCGAGTGGTATTTTCCGGATTATCTTCAATATTGCTATGCAAGATTTCAAGGTTATACATACCTGCTGCAATATCGGACGCAATCGCTGCTGAATGCCATTCATTGCGAATACGGCGTGCAGCTTCTGCATTTGAGTTTAAGGCAACACGCTCAACACCCGGATAATGTGCGTCTAACCACTGACGACATTGAGCCAAAGTTTGCTGATGCGCATAAATCTGCTTAATACTGTCTTTACGTGTATTTTCAGAAACAAGGAATTGATGATGAATACGCAATTCAACTTCACCAATCACATTTAAATTCGAAGTTTTAAAACAATCTAAAGTATGATTTACGATACCTTCAGATGAGTTTTCAACCGGAACTACACCATAATGCGCACTACCCGCTTCTACTTCACGGAATACTTCATCAATAGTTGGTAGCGGACGAACAACCGCATCTTTACCAAAATGTTTAAGTACGGCAGATTGAGTAAAAGTACCTTCTGGGCCTAAAAATGCAATACTTTGCGGAGCTTCTAAAGCAAGGCAAGCAGACATAATTTCACGGAACAAACGGGCCATAGTTACGTCAGATAAAGGCCCTTGATTGCGCTCCATAACTTTACGTAAAACTTGTGCTTCACGTTCAGGACGATAAAACAAAGGATTCTCTTCAGAAGCAAATTTAGCTTTCGCAACAGCTTCAGCAAGGCTTGCGCGGCGATTTAATAACTCTTGAATCTGTTGATCTACGCTATCAATATCTTCGCGAATTTGTTCTAAACTAAGAGAAGTCGTTTTGTTTTGATCATCGTTGATCATTGGAAGGCAGCCTCAGCAAAATCATCTTTTAAACGAGAGTATAACAATAGTCGGCTTTGATTTGTTAGGCAATATGGGTGTATGGGCTTTTTTCATTAATCCGGCTCGAACCTTTGTATAAGATCACTTTATTTGATAATGATTTTCATTTATTATTTGACTTATAACATTTTCTTAACTTTATTATGCTTAAATCTTTTTTCTTTTTATCTTGTAATTTCTTTCTAGGCTCTTTAATAAGTAGTTCCGTTTTGGCTCAAGCCCCTGTAAAAAATCAATCAAAAATCGATTTTCACAACAATCAGGCCCAGTTCCAAATCAAATCTAAAAATACTGGACATGAATACCTTATTCAAATTTATAAACCACCTGTTGCCCCACCCCAACATGGTTATCCGGTACTTTATATATTAGATGGTAATGCAACATTTCCAAGCGCAATGAATATTGCCCAGTCGATTGGATCAGGCTCTGCAAAATTAGGTTTAGATCCGCTCATTATTGTAGCTGTGGGCTATCCTCAGCAAAAAACCTTTGATGTGCAAAAACGCGCTTATGATTACACCCCAAAACCTTCTGCCGAGTTTCAAGCACAAGGTAAATATAAATATGGTGGTGCTGACCAGTTTATTGCTTTTTTAAATAATGAGCTTAAGCCTGAAATCGCTAAACAATTTCCAATTAATAGCCAACAGCAAAGTCTCTATGGGCATTCTTTTGGAGGGTTGTTTGTGCTTTATCATTTTTTTCAAAAACCTACTGCATTCCAGCGTTACTTTGCTGCAAGTCCTTCTCTCTGGTTTGATCAAGGCATGTTATTTCGAGAATTAGAACAATGGCAAAGTCAAAAGCAAACCGTGTTCCCAATGCTGATGACGACAGTCGGTACACATGAACAAGGTGGGCCACATACCCAGTTTAATCAAAGAATTAATAAAGACGATTTCTTTAAAGTCTTAGAAAATAAACGTTCAGACCAATTTACTTATTGGCATTTCAATAATCCTGCTGAACAGCATATCACCAATTTGTATGCGAGCTTACCTAAAGTGCTTATGTTTGCTTCATGCCAAAATCTAGAAAGCTGTAAATCTTTATTCGATGAACCATCGCAGAAAACAGCTAAATAATAAAAAAAAGCCTACTCAAAGGTAGGCTGTTTTTGAAACTATTATTAAGCTTTGCCGATTAATCCACGTGCTACGATTTCTTTCATAATTTCATTTGTACCGCCGTAAATACGTTGAATACGGGCATCTACAAAGAAGCGTGAAATTGGATATTCAGTCATATAACCATAACCACCAAATAGTTGTAATAGGTTATCCGCCACCTTCATTTGCATATCTGTACTAAAACTTTTCAGTGCTGCCGCCGTCTCAACATCAAGTTTACCTTCTTGATATAAAGCAACATTTCGCTCATAGAAAGCTGTTGTCGCAAGCTCATCAATTTTTGCTTGTGCTAAAACAAAACGAGTATTTTGGAACTGTGAAATAGGTTGACCAAATGCATGACGTTCTTTTACATAAGCGGTTGCCAAATCAATTGCACCACGAATAGCGCCGACCGCTGTCGATGCGATAGCCGTACGTTCGCGCGGTAATTCTTGCATTAAATAAGCAAAACCTTGTCCAGCTTGTCCGAGTAACTGGTTTTTAGGAACCTTAACATTGTCAAAAAATAGCTCAGATGTGTCTTGAGAATGCAATCCGATTTTGTCGAGGTTAGTTCCTTTTTTGAAACCTTCTAGGTGAGTATCCACCAATAATAAAGATACACCTTTCGCACGCGCTTGAGGATCGGTTTTTACTGCAAGCACTACAAGGTCAGCATGTTGTCCATTTGAAATAAACGTTTTAGAACCATTTAGCAAATAATGGTCATCTTGCAAAATGGCACTGGTACGCATTGACTGTAAGTCCGAACCGGCACCCGGTTCTGTCATACCAATTGCTCCGACTACTTCACCTGTTACCATTTTCGGTAACCAGTATTGTTTTTGTTCTTCGGTCCCAATATGTAAAATATAAGGCGCTGCAATCTCAGAGTGACAAGAAATAGCGGTTGATAATGCGCAAAATCCAGCACGAGCCGATTCTTCAACTAACATTAATGAATAATACGTCGGGACGCCATAACCACCATATTCTTCTGGGACATCCACACATAAAAAGCCATTTTCGCCCAGTTGAGACCAAACTGAACGCGGCATAATTCCTTCACGTTCCCATTGATCATAATGTGGAGCAATATGCTCATTCATAAAACGTTTAAAATTATCACGGAATAATTCTAAATCTGCATCATATGCCAACATAATATTTTCCTTCGGCTTTATTGTTTTATCGAATCTCATTGCTGTGCATGCTAATCATTTTTTACACAACTGTCATGGCTTAGCTGCTCATTTAAACTGTACTTTTCAGTCAGCCAATAAAAAAGGAAGCCAAAGCTTCCTTTTTTATATAGGTAGATCTGAATTAATCTAAACCTTCTGCAACCTGAGGATTTTTTGGAGCCAACATTTTTCTGTCAACTTCATCTGGGTTGTTTAAAGCATCATTGAGCTTATCTTTATCTAAAGCACCCACCCATTTTGCAACTACAATCGTTGCCAAAGAGTTACCAACAAGATTGGTTAAAGCACGTGCTTCTGACATGAAGCGGTCAATACCTAAAATCAATGCCAAACCAGCTACCGGAATATGTCCTACTGCAGATAAAGTTGCTGCCATAACAATAAAGCCAGAGCCTGTTACACCCGCTGCACCTTTAGATGAGATTAGGAGTACCAACAACAAAGTAATCTGATGTTGAATATCAAGCTGTGTATTCGTTGCCTGAGCAATAAAGATTGCAGCCATAGTCAAATAGATTGACGTACCATCAAGGTTAAATGAATAACCTGTTGGAATAACTAAACCAACAACCGACTTTTCACAACCTGCAATTTCAAGTTTACGGAGCATGCGTGGTAAGACCGACTCAGAAGAAGATGTACCCAGTACAATTAATAGTTCTTCACGAATCAGGCGAATCATTTTCAGAATACTGAATCCACTAATGCGGCTGATTGTACCCAAAATTAAGAAAATAAAGAGTAAACACGTAATATAGAAGCAGATAATAAGCTGGCCTAACTGTACCAGTGAACCTACACCATATTTACCGATAGTAAACGCCATTGCCCCAAATGCACCAATTGGCGCAAGCTTCATAATCATATTCACAATGTTAAAGAATACGTGTGCAATTTGATCAATTAACTTTAAAACTGGGCGTCCTGCATCACCTAACTTATGGAGCGCAAAACCAAATAGGATTGCAAAAAGAAGGACCTGTAAGATTTCACCATTTGCAAATGCACCAACCACCGTATCCGGGATGATGTGCATTAAGAAATCAATGGTAGATTGTGACTCACCAGAAGTGACGTATTTTTGGATACCTGAAGTGTCCAGAGTTGCAGGATCAACATTCATTCCTACGCCTGGCTTTGCAATGTTAATCACCACAAGGCCAATCAGAAGCGCGATTGTTGAAACGATCTCGAAGTATAACAACGCAACACCGCCAGTTTTACCAACTGACTTCATGCTTTCCATACCAGCAATACCACTTACTACTGTACAGAAAATAACAGGTGCGATGATCATTTTAATCAAACGAATAAAAGCATCACCTAATGGCTTGAGTTGCTCACCTAAACCTGGAATATGTTGTTCAACACCATTAACAATTTGCGTTGTACTTGGTGAGAAATGCCCTACCAAAACACCCGCAATAATCGCAATAATCACTTGAAAATAAAGTGATTTATAAATCGGTTTTTTAGCCATAACTTTACTTCAATCTATATTTCCAAGTCCGTTGGAAATATCAAAATGAAACGTCTATTCTTTACGAATACACAGCCCTAACCTTTCACATGAACACCGCAAAAGGGAAACGGTTTTTTAGAAACAAAAACCTTCCTACTACCTCAATGAAAACAAAAAACTGTTTTCTAAAACAGGAGAATACCTGAAGTTTCTAACTACTTTGAGTAGCTAGAAATAACCTCTTACTTTTTCAATAAAAAGCTGAAGATATAGGAGAATCACAGAAAATTATGATATGAGTGCTCAAAAAAGCACATGAAGTTTACTCGAATTAAATAACGATTCGATTAAAATTTTGGCTAATACGCACAAAAAATACTCATGCAGCCTTAAGACTTTAGTATGAGAAACACTTTTGATATTTTTTCATCAGTTTTTTATGTCATATTGATAAGTCCTTGTAGACATTTCATTTTGAGCTGCCTACTCCCCTTATTTTTACTGTTTTGAATTGCCATGAATACTAAACGTAATATCTATAAAGATGCTGAACATCCCTTTGCTCAATATGTCCGTATTTTAGGTAAGGGGAAAACTGGATCTCGCTCACTGAGTTATGAAGAAGCCTATCAGGCTTTTACTATGATTTTAAAAGGCGAAGTTCTTGACGTTCAGTTGGGTGCTTTTTTAATGCTGCTACGTGTTAAAGAAGAATCGATTGATGAACTTGCAGGTTTTGTACAAGCCACAAAAGACCAGCTTCATTTTGCACCTTTAGAAGTTGACTTAGATTGGTCATCTTATGCTGGTAAACGTAAACATTATCCTTGGTTTTTATTAGCGGCTCTTACCCTTGCTCATCACGGTTATAAAATCGTAATGCATGGCGCTTCCGGGCATACCATAAACCGGGTTTATACCGAACAAGTTTTGGAATATTTAGATTATAAAATTTGTCATTCTGAACAAGAAGTTCGCACCCAATTGGCAGAACAAAATTTCGCTTACCTACCCTTAGAAGTAATTTCACCAGTTTTAAGCGAACTGATTTCTCTAAGAAATGTCATGGGATTGCGTTCACCTATTCATACTTTAGCCCGTTTAATTAATCCTTTTAACGCTAAAGCCACCTTACAAGCCATATTCCATCCTGCTTACAGAACTTCCCATCAGCATAGTGCACTTCGCTTAGGCTATCAAAATAGCGCAGTTATTAAGGGCGAAGGCGGCGAATTTGAACGAAACCCAGACGCGAAAACGCTGATTTGCGGAATTAAAAATGGTGAACTCTATGAGCATGAGTTGCCAAAGCTTACGCCTGAACGTAGCCCAATTGAAGAAGAGTTAGACTTAGCAACCTTTAAAGCTGTCTGGCTTGGTCAACAGCATCACGAATATGGGGAAATGGCCGTAACAGAAACCATGGGTATTGCGTTATATACCATGGGCGTAGTTTCTAATTTCGAGGAAGCGATGCAAAAAGCAAAAGTATTATGGGAAACACGAAATTTAAGCAATCTTAATTCGTAGTTAACAAATGCTATCGTGAAGGTCGACATGGATGTCGACCGTATCACTGCGATACAGGAAGTATCGTCAGTGATACAGAGAATTTTTGGTTACTTTTGATCCTTCAAAAGTAATAAAAGCCTATATGCTATAACTTATGAAAAACATGCTATATAAGGCTGTATGGAATAACCAAAAATAATTTTTCTGTCTTATTAAGTTTTAAACAAAACGAATCGGTTTAAATTCAGGCTCATGCTTGTGATGATCATCTTCACAAACCTCACCCTCTTCTTTAGTACCACGGTCAATATAACCACTACGCTGTTCTTCTGGTAAGTTCTTTAACTCCCAAGCAATAACAGCTTGCATACATGTTTCACGCTGTTCTTTCGTTAAAGCAACACCATTTGGCCATTTACCAATTTCTACTGCTGTTTTTAAACGCTCTACAATCTCAGGGTTTAAAACAGATAGCATTTGTTCAATATTCATGATTCATCTCTTTGAAAAGATTCAAAATCTTGGTTCCAACCCAATTTGGTACGACAAGCCATATAGAAATCATAACCAGGTGGGTGTAATAAACTTAATTTAAATGGGTGTTTGCGGATGTGCAAACTATCACCGACATTGAGAGAGACACTATGTTGTCCATCTGCACTTACCATCGGTAATACCCGATTTTCGCGAATGACGATTTTAATTTCACTTTGCCCACCAACTACGATCGGACGTGAAGATAATGTATGGGGATGCATAGGAACTAATGCAATAGCATCCATACTTGGATGTAAAATTGGACCACCACCTGATAAAGCATAAGCAGTTGAACCGGTTGGTGTCGAAACAATTAAACCATCACTATGCTGGCGATAAACATATTGCCCATCGATATTGAGTTCAAAATCGATCATATGTACCGACTTACCAGAGTGTAGTACGACATCATTTAAAGCAATTGCATCATAAATGACTTCACCATTGGTACGTACTTCCATTTCAAGCAAGAAACGGCGATCAAGCTGGAAATGACCTTGTAAAACCTGATCAAGCTTAAAAATAGCTTCCGAAGGCTTAATATCGGTTAAAAAACCTAAACGTCCACGGTTAATCCCGATCACAGGCGTATTGTAGCGCACTAAAGCTCTGGCTGCATGAAGCAATGAACCGTCACCACCTACAACAATCACCAGATCAGCGACTTCACCTAATAAGTGACGACTAACGACTTGCGCATGATCATAGGGCACTAATTCGGCAGTTTCCTGATCAAAAATGGGGTTTAGGCCTAAACTTAGCAAATGGTCATGAATTAAACATAGTGTTTCTACAACTGATGATTTATCTGGTCGACCAATTAACCCGACGTTTCTGAAGGACTTATGTGAAATTTGCACGAATGAGTAAGCTCCGCTGCGATTCTACGCTATCATAACATTAACCAGATTAATTTAAAAAAACATAACAACAAGATACTGTAAAATTCAATCTAAGTTTTCCATTTATTCACAGTTTTATCATTGCAAATTGATGACAAGCTATCGCATCATTAACGCATTGTTTAGGGTTTTATCTCATTTATATGAAGTTTGAACGTGGTATCGGTTTCTTCGCGCTAATTTTTTCCATTTTGGTGATTGGTGCTTTTATTGCTCTTAGTATCTATCTGATTCGTTTAGATAATATTATACGTGAAAAATTTGAAGGCCAGCGCTGGGACATTCCGGCCAAGGTGTTTGCTCGACCTTTGGAAATTTATAATAATGCGCCAATTACTCAAGCAAATTTCACCCAAGAATTAAAATTACTAGGTTACAAAACTTCAAGTAATTATGACAAGTCTGGAACCTATGTTGCTCAAGGCAGCAACATGTATGTCCATACACGTGGTTTTGACTATGGCGACAGCGTAGAGCCTGAACAGGTTTTAGAACTGAGTTTTGCAAACGACCAAGTTGTAGAAGTTCGCAGTACTAAACCTTCCTCAACTGGGGTTGCCCGTTTAGAACCTTTATTAATTGGGGGCATTTATCCTCAACATAATGAAGACCGCGTTTTGATTAAGCTTAATAGTGTTCCTAAACCACTTATTGAAGCTTTAATTTCTACAGAAGACCGTAACTTTTATCATCACCACGGTATTTCGATTCGTGGTACAGCACGTGCTTTGGTAAGTAATGTAACTGGAGGACGTCGCCAAGGTGGTTCGACCCTCACCCAACAGTTAGTCAAAAACTTCTATCTAACCCCTGAACGCACACTTAAACGTAAAGTTAATGAAGCATTAATGGCTTTACTTATTGAGTTGCATTACAGCAAAGATGAAATTTTAGAAGCATATTTAAATGAAGTGAATTTAGGTCAAAACGGTAACTATTCAATCAATGGTTATGGATTGGCCTCTCAGTTTTATTTCGGTTTACCACTACGTGAGCTTAATGTTGCACAACAAGCTTATTTAGTCGGTTTGGTTCAAGGTCCATCTTTATATAACCCTTGGAAAAACCCTGAAGGGGCAAAAAATCGCCGCGATACAGTATTAAATAACATGCGTGTCATGGGGTATTTAACTCAAGCAGAGTATGAAACTGAAATTGCGCGTCCTTTAAATGTTCTAAGCAAACCAAGCCTAGGTCCAGCAAAATTCCCTGACTTTTTAGATATTGTGCGTCGTCAATTACGTACCGAATATCAGGAAAGTGATTTAACCAATCAAGGATTACGTATTTTTACGACCTTGGACCCAATTGCTCAAACACAAGTTCAAAACGCCTTTAAAGCTTCTGTAGAGCGCTTAGCTAATAGCAACCCTGCTCGCTTGAAAAACCTGCAAGGGGCTGTACTGATTGCCCATCCTGAAAATGGCGAATTAATTGCAGCTGTCGGGTCAACGCAAGACTTTACTGGTTTTAACCGTGCCTTAGATGCAAAACGCCAAGTCGGTTCTTTATTGAAACCTGTCATTTATTTGAGCGCAATTGAATCTGGACGTTATAACTGGGCAAGCCAGATTGAAGACGCTCCAATTAGTGTTCCAGTAGACGGCGGTAAAAGTTGGACACCGAAGAACTATAGCGGCGGTGGTCATGGAATTGTGAGTTTAAGTGAAGCCTTAGCAAATTCTTATAACCTTTCTGCTGTGCGCTTAGGTCAAGAGTTCGGGTTATCTACATTTACCAACAATTTAAGAAAATTTGGTGTTGAATCGACAATCCCGGCCTACCCTTCTATTTTCCTTGGTGCAGTCAATATGTCACCAATGGAAGTACTGGGTATTTATGAAAACTTTGCTACAGGCGGTTTCAAATATCCGACTCGTGCGATTCGTTCTGTTGTAGATGCAAATGGACGTTTACTTGATCGTTATGGTCTAAACGTACAACAAACCATTGATCCATCTGTCGGTTATATCATGAACTATGGTTTACAACAGGTCATGTCATCAGGTACAGGACGTGCAGCCTATAACAGCTTATCTCCAGCTTTAAAATTAGCGGGTAAATCAGGTACGACTAACGATACACGTGACTCATGGTTTGCTGGCTATTCAGGTAATCATGTTGCAGTAGTATGGTTAGGTTTAGATGACAATAAAGTAACTGGTTTAACAGGTTCATCTGGTGCATTACCAGTATGGATTAATGTGATGAAACAATTACGCCAGACACCAGTAAACTTACGTCAACCAGACTCTGTACAATGGCAATGGATTGACCGTGCATCGGGTGACTTATCGGCACAGGCTTGTGATGGTGCCATGTATATTCCAATGCTAGCGCATACAGTCCCACATCGTGCTACGCCATGTGGAGCACCGTATTATCAAGTTGATCCAACATATACGCCACAAAGTGATAACACAATTCCTGAGCCTCAGGATGATAATACCGACAGTTATATTCGTGAAAGTGAAAACCAGATGGAACAAGATCTGTCGAATAACACACGAATCATTTCAAGTGGTAGTTATAACAACTAAGCGTTAACAGGAAACAGGATATGTTAAAGAAAGGTGTTTTTTATATTGGTGCTGTACTTATGGTCGGCTGTACAACTTTACCAGATCATTCAGCTCCAAAAGAGAAAACACCTCCTGTTTCTGAAAAGAAGAAGTCCGAGTCCTCATCTGGTGTAAAAATTACACCTTATGATCATCCGGAAATTCAACGTAAAAGTTTACAAGTGATTGTTCCTCAGCAGAAAAAGCCGCAACGCTTTAATGATGATGGAAGCCAGTTACCCGCTTTTAAAACTTTAATGCAAAAAACCGAGCAGGCTTACAAAAACCAACAATGGTCCGAGGCTGAGCGCTACGCTCTTCAAGCACAGCGTTTAGCGCCACAGGCAGCCGAGACCTATTTATTTCTGGCATTAACTGCAAATCATAAACAGCAATATTCTAACGCTGAGTCTCTTGCAAGACGTGGTTTAAGCTTTGCGCAGAGTCAAGCCATGAAAAAACAACTTTGGTTGGTCATTTTAAAAGCTGGACAACAGCGCAATAACCCAAAAACTGTTCAAGAAGCACAACAAGCATTGAAAGCTTTCTAGCTTTTAATGCTTTATTTCTTATTAAAAATTACGAATACCCGCCAAGCCATATGCACCATGTTGTTGTGCTGTGGCTAAATCATCAGGACTCATGCCTCCCAAAGCAAATACGGGAATTTGGCACTTCTCGATTAAATCAGCAAAACGATCCCATCCTAATGCACTAACGTCCGGATGAGTAGCCGTCACTTTTACAGGACTAACAAAAACGGCATCACAGCCAATTTGCTGAGCATGTTGTAAAGAAACTGCATCGTGACAAGCAGCAATAAAACGTATTCCTACCTCTAAGTCACCTTTATGTAAACTCATGAGCTGAGATTGTTTTAAATGAACAGTCTTGATCTGTTTTTTTAATTCGGAGCTCAATTGCTGCCAAATATCTACATTTATAATTAAATTTGATCGTTGCCCTTCATCTAAGGCCGTTAATTGTTCTACTTCTCGCGGGCCAAATTCATCTTCTATACGCCAATATAATAAAGCATCACTATTCTCTACAGATGTAAGTATATGGCTAATTTTAATAAAATGAGGCCAATATAATCTTTTAATAATGTCTTTATTAGCTTTCGGGAAGTTTAGGTGAAGTAGCTGTTCACGTGTGTACCATGTCCAAGGCTGATGGATAAGATTTAATAACTCATCAGGTACATAACTATGAAACAAATGAAGGTTGACAATAATGTCATCATATTCATGGTGAATATAATCAAATTGATGCCAATCTTTTAAACCAATACCGACTTCTTCATAAATTTCACGACGGCAGGCTTCTTCAGGCGTTTCACCCTGCTCTACCTTTCCACCAGGAAACTCATGCTTTCCACCTTGATGCTGCTGTTCACCACGCCATCCCACTAATATTTTTCCACGATGAATTAAGATAGCTATTGCGACATCGACAATCGGTTTGGGCATTTTTCTACTCACTAAAATTTTTCACAAGTGTAAGCAAATTTTATCAATTTATAAAATCTTTAAAATCTCATTGACAGATCTATTCGATAATGATTATCATTTAAATCGTTCAAGAATATACCACGGAGCACAACAAATGAACGCACCTTTTAGCTTATTTACACGCAATACAGATTCAGCTCATGCCTTACCAATGCTGCATTCTAACAACCTATTTGCCTTAGGTCGTGAAATTCGAATTATGCATGCTGGCGAGGAATATCGTTTACGCCTTACTCGCAATAACCGTCTCATTTTAACTAAATAAGAACGATCCTCGCGTTTCAATAATATTCGTGGGAAAACAAAAAATGGATAGCATGGGCAACCATGCTATTTTTGTATTTCACGGTTAAAAGGCAGTATTACTTCAACTTTTAAGCCGCCTTGGCTTGCATGCATAAAATGTAATTCCCCACCATGGAGTTGAATAATTTTTTTAGTAATTGATAACCCTAACCCTGAGCCTTGTTGCTTTGTCCCTAATACACGAAAAAAACGCTGTCCTAAACGCCTTAAGACTTCATCATCCACACCATTCCCAGTATCTTCTATAGAAATCTTCAGCTTTTGCTGGTACTGGCTTAGCTCAACATGAATAGCACCCAAAGCCGGACTATAACGAATAGCGTTATCAAATAGATTTCTAAAAGCAATAAACATGAGCTCTTCATTTGCAAATGTTTTGGTTTCATTTGACAGAATGTTTGTCTCAATTACCATGTGTTTGGCTTGTGCATCAATATTTACTGTATCTATCACTCTAGCTAATACATGATTTAAATCAACGACACTCTTAGAGAGTTCTAATTGCTCTGTTTCATTAGGTTCCAAGCGAGCGAGTAACAATAAATTTTCCAGTATTTTTGTACTTCTTGAAACGTCTTCTTGAATACGCTCAAAATCATGATCAAGCTCTGGAATATGCTGATATTTCCGTTGCAACACCTGAAGACGCATTTGTATGGCTGATAAAGGTGAACGTAATTCATGTGAAGCATCTGCAGTAAAACGCTGTTCAGCAACCAGTGCCCTTTGTAGCCTTGCAAGTAGCTGATTTAAAGCATCAATCACAGGCTGAATTTCTGTAATAACATCTGGTTCTTGAATTGGCTCTAAGTTTGAGGCAGTTTTTTGAGCAATACGTTTAGAGAGTAAATTCAGCGCAGCCAATTGTTGCTCGGTACGCCAACTTACAATAACCCACTGTAGTAACCAGAACAGCACCATAAGGCCACTATATCCAGCAAGTGCTTTTAATACCTCTTCAATGCGTGTACTAATGGGCTGAAAAACTTCAACTTGTAGCTCTGAATCTTCTTGTTGTGCAGCCAGACTACGCCATAACTGGCCATCAAACCAAAAATATGAAAAACCGTCTGATAAGTTACCTTTTTCAAAAAGTTCATGCTGATAGGTATGAGAATGGGTAAGCACCTGACCTGTATCTAATAACTCATATTGAATATCAAATTCATCACTCAGCTCGTCAAACTGCTTCATCGAGTGTTTAGAAAGGTCAGAAACCAGTAAGGTATCTGAAATTTCATCCATGATTTCATCTTGTACTGACATGTTGTGATAAATCGAAAATATGGTGAGTAAACTTAATGCCAGTAGCCCCACCACAATACTGCTCCACATGGTGGTTTTAACCAGTTGTGACTGCAAGGATGACCGATTTGATTTCATTTTAAATCTCCCATACGGTAGCCGAGCCCCCGTATGGTTTTAATACTGCTGCTTCCGATTTTCTTTCGAAGCTGATAAATAAAAACTTCGATTGCGTTACTCTCGATTTCCTCGCCCCATGCATAAAGTGCTTCTTCTAATTGATCACGGGTAATAATATGCTCAGGATGAACCATAAGTTTACGTAATATTTGAAATTCTTTTGCTGTTAAATCGATAGTCTTACCAGCACATAATACAACTTTCGCTTGTGTATCAAGTTGCAAATCACCCCACGTTAAAATCGATTGCTGACTCAGAGTTTGTTTACGTAATTGAGCGCGGATGCGAGCCGATAATTCTTCTAGGCTAAATGGTTTAACCAAATAATCATTTGCACCTAAATCAAGCCCTTCTACTCGGTCATGGATGCTGTCACGTGCGGTAATAAAAATCACGGGAACATTTTTTTGTTTATGGCGGATGGTTGTTAAAACTTTTTCACCAGTCAGTTGGGGTAAGCCCCGATCAAGCAAAATACAGTCATAATCATGCTGCTCAATTGCTGTAAGGGCATAATCACCACGTTCTACCCAGTCTACTTGATAACCGTCTAATTCTAACCATGATTGAATACTTTCAGCTTGAGAGCGATCATCTTCTGCAAGCAAAATTCTCATCTGTTTTTCCTGTTATATCCTGATTGGATGTTGCCAAGTCTTTATAAAAAAAGCAAAGCCGCATGATTTAAATGCGGCTAAAAGGAATAAATGTAGAAATTAATTTATTAGAACTGGACCTGATCTACATCAATTTCTACACGTTTTAAAGGCTTATAATCTATGTCTACTTCACCAATTAAAGTCACATTTGTATTGGCTGAAACAGGACGTCCTTGCCAAAGCTCATCATCTACATCAATTGTAATGCTACCGCTCTTATCGCGGAATTGATATTTTTCATCGCCTAAAGATTTTACGACCTGACCATGTAATTTTACAGGTGTATTATCTTTTGATGCTAAAGCTTGTTTCACTGTAGTAACTGTCGCTGGAGCAATAGCTGCCTGATTCACAGGTGTATTTGCTACAACCACACCCGCTGTTGCCATACCCGCAGTCATCAAAATTACTTTAAGCATTTTCATAAAATTACCCTCTGTTATTTGGTTTACCCTTGGAATAAAACAATTACATCATCGGTAGATGAGGTGAATCTTAAGAAAAATTTAATTTAATGGAACAACCCGCAATACCTCTTCCAAGGTGGTCAAACCTTCAATAACTTTGCGAGCTCCTGCAATTCTTAAAGGCTCTACACTTTCTTTTTTAGTTTGGCTTCTTAATTCATTTAATGTCGCATGACTGCTAATAAGATGCTTAAGCTCAAGACTAACTGGCATAAACTCATAAATGCCGATTCGACCTTTATAACCCGTATGCCGGCACTCTTCACAACCTACTGCCCGATAAACTTTTTCTGGCATTTCCATAATGTAGTCAAATGTTAGGTGCTGCCATTCATCTTCATTAATATGAGTTTGTTGTTTGCAGTGCGGGCAAAGCTTACGCACTAAGCGCTGCGCTAATACACCTAAAATAGTCGCGGCTGTTAAAAATGGTTGTACGCCTAAATCGTGTAAACGGGTCAAACTAGACGGCGCATCATTGGTGTGTAAAGTTGATAATACTAAATGGCCTGTGAGTGCAGCCTGAATGGCCATATTCGCAGTATCTTGGTCACGAATTTCCCCAATCATAATAATGTCTGGGTCTTGTCGCATAAGCGCACGCACACCATCTGCAAAGCCCAGTTCAATTGCATGATTGACCTGCATTTGGTTAAAACTAGGCTCTAGCATTTCAATCGGATCTTCAATGGTACAGACATTGACCTGCTCGGTTGCAAGCTGTTTTAAAGAAGAATATAACGTTGTAGTTTTACCAGAACCTGTTGGCCCCGTAACCAAAATAATGCCGTGACTATTTTGCGTAATACGCTGCCATTGCTGTAATAAAGACTGGTCAAAACCCAATTGCTGAAAAGAACGTACTAACACATCTGGATCAAAAATACGCATAACCAGTTTTTCACCAAACGCTGTTGGTAAGGTAGATAGACGTAGTTCGGTTTCTTGTCCTTTCGGCGTACGTGTTTTTAATCGACCATCTTGCGGTTTACGCTTTTCTGCTACATTTAGCCGCCCTAAAATTTTAATCCGAGAAATCACGGCGGTCAGAGTATTTGAAGGCATGTTATAAATGGTATGTAAAACACCATCGATACGGAACCGAACTTTGCCATTGTCTTTACGCGGTTCCATGTGAATGTCACTGGCGCTCTGTTCAAATGCAAATTGCAAAATCCAGTCTACCAATTTCACAATATGCTGATCATTGGCATCAGGGTTTTGGCTATCGCCAAGTTGTAAAAGCGCTTCTACACCTTTGTTATCACGGTCATGAGCCGCATCTTTTTGAGCTGAGTTTACTGCTCGGCTGACTTGATAATATTCTCGTAAATAACGTTGTAATTGCTCGGGGTTGAGAAATACCCGTTCAATTTTTTTGGGTGCCAAACTCTTCTCTAAATTATTTAGCCAGTCTGTTTGAAAAGGCTGGTCTGTTCCTATCACAATTCGGTCCGCATGGACTTCTACAGCTAAAATATGATTACGGATCGCAAACTCTTGCGACATGACTTGAGTTAAAGCACTCACATCTGCCTTTAAAGGATCAATCACAAATAAAGGTAATTGCGCCCGATCTGCAAACCATTGGCACAGACGGTTTAAACTTAAATGTGCTTGTACATGATGTTGGTCTTTTAAATTAAAATGCGCAATCCACTGTAATGGATGCCATTTCAACTGATCTTTTTGCCTATTTGTGGTTTGTACAAGTAACTTATCTCGTTCAGTGATACGGCCTTCTTGTAATAGTTGTTCTAGACACCAATGTGTGTCTATTTCTACATGTATATTCATGTGTTTTCCCCAATATATTTTTATAATATATCAGAGAAGTTTTAGATTTAGCCCGTCTAAAAAACCCAAGTTTAGCTTTTAAATATCTTTGAACTTCAAATAATTAATCCAATTCTCAACTTAGTATTTTTTTGTGTCGTAGATCATATTTATAAAGATGCTTATTGTGATAGTTTGATTAAAAAAGAGACTAGGCTCAATACAAGAAAAAGCATAAACTGAAATGGAATACATGATTTTTAAATGGCTGACATCTACATATAACAATAAACCAAAGAGGAAGTATTATGAATCTTCCAATGACAATGTCATTACAAACCGTATCTTTTGAAGAGTTTATTACCACCATTGCGGCTGCATTAGGCTGCGGCTTATTGGTAGGTCTGGAGCGCGAACGAAGTAAGTTAAAACACGAATATAAAACTTTCGCGGGTTTTCGCTCTTTTGCAATTAGTTCCTTACTCGGAGCAGTTTGTTTTTTATTTGGTACCGCAATCGGGATTGTAGGCGCTCTACTTATAGGCGCGATCAGTATTGTATCTCTTAAAAATCAGCCAAATGACCCCGGTGTCACCACAGAACTTGCCTTTATTATGACTTACTTTATTGGGGCACTTTGTATCTGGAATATTTCGTTAGCTGCGGGACTCGCCGTCATCATGACGATTATTTTATTAGCAAAACAATCAATGCACGGCATTGCCAGTCAATGGATTACCGAATCAGAATTGCGCGACGGGATTTTTTTACTTGCTCTACTTCTAATTGCTTTACCCTTAGTTCCCAATAAACCTTTTTGGGGACCCGTTCTAAACCCTCATGTGATTTTAAAGTTACTGACGTTGATTTTATTTGTACAAGCCCTCGCACATATTGCAAAGCGGCTTTTATCCTCTAAAAATGCCTTATTACTTTCTTCTTTAGCCTCGGGTTTTGTTTCAAGTACTGCCACCATCGCGAGTCTAGGCTTAGAAGTACGCTCTGGTCGCGCGAATGCAAAAACAAATGCAGGTGCAGCATTAATGTCATGCGTTTCCACATTGGTACAAACCTTAATTATTGTCGTCGGTATAAGTTTGGCATGGTTCAAACTCATTATATTTCCAACACTCATTGCATTGGCTTTTTTAGCGGTATGGGCTTTCATCTTATTACGTAAGGCAGAACCAAGTACGACTTCATCTGAACTCGATACCAGAATGTTCAGCTTAAAAGAAGCGATTATTATTGCTGGGACACTTACGCTCATTCAGGCAGGGGTTTATGGCCTAAGTCTATATTTAGGTAATGCAGGCTTAATCGCAGGGACACTACTTGCCTCTTTGTTCGAAATACATGCCGCTATTGCAGCAGTGATTGTACAAGGTGAACCAAATAACTCTCAGACGTCGTTATTAATCGCGTTCATGGGTGGCTTTGCTGTTCATGCAATTGCCAAGAGCATTAACTCTGCCATTTCTGGTGGACTGCATTATGCCCTTGCTTTCATACCTGCCCAAATTTTGCATATGACAATATTTATTAGCTTGCTCTGGATGAACATACATTGGTTCTAAATAGCTTTAACCATATCAACAACTGTAATGACATTGCCATTAACTTTAAAATGAATATCAAAATTCGAAAATTTCATTTTATAGACTCGTTCAGGGTCTTCTTGATAGGCAGGTCTAGGGTCTAATGATAATACTTGTTCTAATTCATCAAGATATTGGGCATTAATTTCTTTATTTTTAAAAAGAGACTGCTGGGTAGACAATGCATTTTCAGACCATAAGACCGATTTTCGTTCTGGTTCAGCCTGCGCATAACCACTTTGAGCATCAACAATTGCATCTGAATATTGAATATAAGGCTTAATATCTAAAATTGGCGTGCCATTTAATAAATCACTGCCAGTAACATAAACTCTTAATGATTTACCGACTTTTTCAACCTTGTTTAAACGTACTACAGATAAGCCTATAGGTGCTGGACGATACATACTACGTGTTGCAAACACACCTATTTTCTCATTGCCCCCTAGACGTGGTGGGCGAACTTGAGGCCGAAACTTAGTTGCAGTCTCCTGATTTTTATTGTCATGAAACTGCCAGATGAGCCAAAGATGACTAAATTGTTCGATTCCCTCAAAAGCTAATAAGTCATTATAAGGTTCTACCATTTCGATATAAGACTCGATATTGACCAAATTAGGCTGACGTGGAATACCAAATTTTTCTCGAAAAGGTGAGCACATGTGCCCGACTATTGGGAGGGTGACAGAATTCATCATCACTTTTTCTTATAAACACAATTAAATATATTCAGTTTATCGGGAATGAAATTAGATTAGAATAGCAACCTGTTTTCTTTTAATCGTGATCGAGACCTTTAATGGCTGCTTTTAACGTTGAACGCATTACTCATGTGCACCACTGGAATGACACCCTTTTCAGTTTTAAAACTACACGCGACGCTAGCTTACGTTTTAAAAATGGTCAGTTCGTGATGATCGGACTTGAAGTGAATGGCAAACCGTTAATGCGTGCATATTCGATTGCAAGTGCGAACTACGAAGAAGAGTTAGAATTCTTCTCGATTAAAGTACAAGACGGTCCTTTAACTTCGATTTTGCAAAAAGTACAAGTTGGCGACGAAATTTTAGTTTCTAAAAAACCAACAGGTACATTGGTTCATGATGACCTTTTACCTGGTAAAAACTTGTATCTATTATCTTCTGGTACTGGTCTTGCTCCATTCTTGTCAATTATTCGTGACCCAGAAACTTACGAACGCTTTGAAAAAGTAATCGTGGTTCACGGTACACGGTATATTTCTGAATTAGCTTATCAAGACCTAATCTTGAACGAATTACCAAACAATGAGTTCTTTGAAGAATTAGGTATTAAAGACAAACTTGTTTACTACCCTACCGTTACTCGTGAACCTTTCCATACTCAAGGCCGTGTAACAACTGCAATTGAAACTGGTGCTTTATTTGAAAAAATTGGTTTACCACGTTTCAACCGTGAAACTGACCGCGCAATGCTTTGTGGTAGCCCTGCATTCTTGAAAGATGTTGCTGCGTTACTTGACCAACACGGTTTAGTTGAATCACCTCGTATGGGTGAAATGGGCGACTATGTCATTGAACGTGCGTTCGTAGAAAAATAAGATTTTTTCTAATTAAAAAACCGAGGCAAAGTCCTCGGTTTTTTATTTCTGTTTTTACAACTTAATCGTACCGTCGATACAAGTAACAGCAGCTCCACCCACTAAAATTTTATCTTGATGTAATTCAAGTTGAAGCTGTCCTTCACGCCCTAAAGCTTGCCCCTGAGAAGAAAGCACCACATCATTTTGCGCAGGCAAAATACCATGGTAACGAATGAAAGATGCCACGCTACCATTACCGCTACCACAAACAGGATCTTCGTAAACTCCATATGCCGGAGCAAATGAACGAACTTCTATGCGCTTTTGCTCATTACTTTCTTCATAAAATCCATAAATTGTAGAGCCTGTTACTTTCATATCTAAACTAAATTGCTTTAAAGCGTTTAGATCAGGCTGACTTGCCAAAACAGCCTCAGCATTAACAGCTTGCAATACAACCCAGCGGGCTCCGACATCTACCAATGCGGCATTCCATTGTGTATTAATTTTACATTTTAAAATTTCTGCCAATTTTTCAGTATACATTGCATCAAGTGGAGTAATTTTAGGCTTAGGGAGTTCAAATGAAATATGCTTTGAATCACTTACAGTCAAAGTCACCAAACCAGCAGCGCACTGCTGTACCAGCTGACCTTCTTTCGCTTTAACTAGGCCTGCCTCAAGCAAAGCATAGGCTGTACCAATGGTAGGGTGTCCTGCAAACGGCAACTCACTTTGTGGAGTAAAGATTCGAACCTGATAGTCAGCTTGTGAATCAGTGGCTGGCAATACAAATGTGGTTTCAGAAAGATTGGTCCAGTTCGCAATGGCTTGCATCTGCTCAGACGTTAAAGTACTGGCGTCCATAATGACTGCAACAGGATTACCTTTAAATGCTTGTGAAGTAAAAACATCAACTTGTTTAAATGCGACAACAGACATAGACCACTCCTACTGATTTTATAATTTAAAATATGGCTTTAAATCCTCACCATTTTTTGATCTTACTGTTTTATTTTTAATGGTCACAGTATCAGTTAATATGAAAAATAATAGACACAGTTCTTAAAACTAAATCCTCCATTAAAAGTATTAAACTAAATTAATCACAATATTTGAGATAAATATGAGATCACTATAAAGTGTATCCATTGCTTTTGCTTTTTAATAAATTGATATGTACAAATATAAAAAAGTGAGTGATGACCTTACTCTTCAAATTCAGAATGGCAGGCAACCTGTGGGTTCTCGGTTGCCATCAATTCGAGACTGTGCCCAACATTATCAAGTTAGTATTAACACCGTAAAAGAAGCTTATCGGAAGCTTGAAGACCAAGGTTTAATTTCTGTTCGTCCACAGTCTGGCTATTATGTTTGCCATACACCTTCAAACTTGCCAGATCTTGAGGAGCGTTATATCAGTGAAGAAAAAGTGCCCCTTTCAGGAATTAGCTGTTTTCTCGCGCAAATTGTTAAAAAGCAGATGGACCCCGACTATATCAATTTGGCCCTAGCTTGCCCATCTGGTGAAAATTTCTACCCGATTGAACGCTTAAAACGTTTAACTGCTCAGGTTTTACGAACACAGCCGGATATTTTTAAAAGCTATACTTTACCGCCCGGCTCTATACGTTTACGTACTCAAATTGCTAGACGTAGTTTACAGCTTGGTATGTTTCTATCCGCAGATGACATTGTGCTGACTCATGGCACTATGGAGGCTTTAAGTCTCGCGATTATGGCAACCACCCAAGCAGGTGACAGCATAGCGCTTGAGATCCCTACTTTTCATAACTTATATCCACTTCTTCAGAATTTAGGACGAAAAATTGTAGAAGTGCCGACTTCGCCGCATACAGGGATGTGTCTAGACGCACTTGAAGAACTCTTAAAATCTCAAAGCGTACAAGCCATATTAACTATTCCAACGGGACATAATCCTCTTGGTTTTAGCATGCCTGAAAACAACCGGCGTCGCTTAGCAGAGCTCGCTAATCAATTCCAAATTCCTGTTATTGAAGATGCGATGTATGCCGAATTACAACTCACCGAGCCTCTTTTGCCAAACATTAAGGCATTTGACCAAAATGGATGGGTTTTGGTCTGTGGCAGCTACACCAAAACTGTGGCACCCGACTATCGAATTGGTTGGCTAGAAGCTGGACGCTTCCGTAATATTGTGCAGCAGCTTAAATTTACAACCACTGTTGCCGAGCCAGCTTTACTCACAGAAACGTTGGGACTTTTTTTAGAAAATGGCGGATATGATCTACATTTACGTCAGCTCAAAAAACGCTATCAACAACAAATTGACACCATCAAATCTTATATTTGTCGTTATTTTCCAGTCGGTACTCGAGTCAGTCGTCCACAAGCGGGATTTATTTTATGGTTAGAGCTACCCGAATCAATTGATACCCTAGAACTGTTTCATCAGGCCATGGATGAAAAAATCTTATGTATGCCGGGAATTTTGTGCTCGGCTGATAAACGTTTTAGTCATTGTTTACGTATTGCAGCTTGTTTTGAGTTAAATCCTAAAATGTTAAATGCTTTGATGCGTTTAGGAGAGTTAGCAAAAAATATGCTGCCTGTACAAAAAGATATAGATCAAATCCCTACTAATTCAGTAGGTTGAATCGAAAATATAGAGTTAATAAAATAAAACCATATATTTTTTATGCCTTTTATTTTATGAAAACCGAACTTCTCTCTCCCGCAGGTTCACTTAAAAACATGCGCTATGCATTTGCCTATGGTGCAGATGCCGTATATGCAGGACAACCACGTTATAGCTTACGTGTACGAAATAATGCTTTTGACCATGACAATTTAAAAATCGGAATTGATGAAGCCCACGCTTTGGGTAAAAAGTTTTATGTTGTGGTGAATATCCAGCCACATAACAGCAAATTAAAAAACTTTATTCGTGATCTTGAACCGATTGTGGCTATGCAGCCAGATGCTTTGATTATGTCTGATCCCGGCTTAATTATGATGGTACGTGAGCATTTTCCAGAAATACAAATTCATCTATCGGTTCAAGCCAACGCTATTAACTGGGCCACTGTTAAATTTTGGAAAGACTACGGCCTAAGCCGTGTGATTTTATCTCGTGAATTATCTTTAGAAGAAATAGAAGAAATCCAGCAACATGTGCCAGATATTGAACTCGAAGTTTTTGTACATGGCGCTCTATGCATGGCCTACTCAGGCCGCTGTTTACTTTCTGGATATATGAACAAGCGTGATGCCAACCAAGGTGCTTGTACCAATGCTTGCCGTTGGGACTATAAACTGCATGAAGCCCAAGAAGATTTAAACGGCGATGTAATTCCAGTCACTCAGCTAAATACCCCAGAAAAGTCTTGCTGCTCATCAGGACAATCAGAAACAACCTCGGTTCAAACTTTACTCGTACAACGTAATGATGAAGAAATGTTTGCTGCCGAAGAAGATGAACACGGCACCTATTTTATGAACTCCAAAGATTTGCGTGCGGTACAACATGTAGATCGTTTAACAAAAATGGGCATCGCCTCACTCAAAATTGAAGGCCGTACTAAATCCTATTTTTACTGTGCCCGTACTGCTCAAATTTATCGAAAAGCCATTGATGATGCTTTAGCAGGTAAACCTTTTGACCCAAGCTTAATGACCCAACTCGAAGGGTTGGCAAATCGCGGTTATACCGAAGGCTTTTTAAGACGGCATGTACATAGCGAATATCAAAACTATGCTGATGGATCATCACATTTCGACTACCAACAATTTTGTGGAGAGGTTGTAGAACGTCGCGATAATTATATTCGGATTGAAGTTAAAAACCGTTTTGTGGTGGGTGACTCACTTGAGCTGATGACGCCTCAAGGCAATATCACCTTTAACTTAACCGAAATGCGCGATTTAAAAGGCAACCCAATTACAGATGCTAAAGGTTCGGGACATTTTGTTGAGATTCCACTTTCACAAGATGTTGATATCAGTTATGCCCTACTCATACGTAATTTGCCGCATGCAAAAGAAAGTATTACTGCATCTACATTGGCTTATTCAGCGAGTTAAATATGGCACTTTTAATTACGAGTGACTGCATCAATTGTGATATGTGCTTACCAGAATGCCCCAATACGGCTATTTTTGAAGGCAACAAAGTTTATGAAATTGATCCACTTCGTTGTACAGAATGTGTAGGTTTTTATGATGCACCAACATGTAAGGCGGTTTGTCCAATCGATTGCATTAAACAAGACCCTGCACATATTGAAAACAAAGAACAATTATTAGAGAAATTTAAAGGCCTGAATTTAATTGGCTCATTCTCTTCTTAAAACCATTTAGAGGATCAAGTTAAAATCGCTGATCCTCTTTTTATGACTATGCTGACCAGCTATTAAATAAATGAAGAAATGGTCTAGAGCATATTGCTAGTGATAAAATCAATTTATCAGTTTAGTTCCATTTACTGGTACTTTTGTACCAAAAAAATTGAACAATCGTTAAAACAGGTCAAACTATATCAACATCTCATGTAGATTGATTAAAACCCTTTCTGGCGCAGCTTCCCATGTCTTATCTTTATTTAGCAATTGCGATTGCTTGTGAAGTTATTGCAACTTCAGCATTAAAAGCATCTCAAGGTTTTACTGTTCCAATTCCGTCTATTATTACGGTTGTGGGTTATGCAGTTGCTTTTTATTTATTATCTCTTACGCTCAAAACAATTCCAATCGGGATTGCCTATGCCATTTGGTCAGGCGCAGGTATTATTTTAATTTCTGCAATTGGCTGGATATTTTACAAACAACATTTAGACTTAGCTGCCTGCATTGGTTTAGCTTTAATGATCGCAGGCATTGTGATTATTAATGTGTTTTCTAAAAACACCCATCTATAAAATATAATAAAAAGTACTCCTAGTACCTTTTTGGTCTAGGGTGCTTTCATCTTTAAACTACAATAAACAATAAGTTTAAGTTTTTAATACTCTTGCTTCAGCAATATTATGCTGCTCGACCAAAGTACGAATTGTATATTCATGACCAGTTTCTTTATCACAGGCAAATTCACATTTCTGGTCGAAAGGTAAAGCTGTACCGCCAAGTAATGGACAGCCTGCAAAAAGTTCAGCGACCCAATCTACAAACACTTTTACTTTAAGCGATAAATGACGATTTTGAAGATAAACTGCTGAAATCGGCATCGGCGCTGGCGTCCACTGAGGCAATACCTCTTTTAATAAACCTGATTCTAAATGATTGGTGAGCATATAACGTGGGCCTTGAATTATACCAAAACCTTGCAAAGCCAAGTCGATATAAGCATCACCGTCATTTACCGAAACACGTCCACGTACTGACACACTTTTAATTAAATCATCAACTACAAAGTCCCAATCGAAGTTGCGTCCGGTACGGCTTGAAAAGAAGTGAATCGCTTTATGATTTTTTTGCAAATCTTCAATTGAGGTAGGTTCGCCATATTTTTCTAAATAAATCGGTGAAGCAGCAGTTGCACACTGGAAAGTTCCGATACGACGCGCAATTAAGCTTGAATCTTTTAATTCACCCACCCGAATTGCACAATCAACTGCTTCTCCAACCAAATCTACAGGTCGGTCATTCAGACCAATTACTAAATCAATATCAGGATAGCGTGCATGAAAATCGCGGAGCCTTGGAATTAAAATTAGACGGCCAATGGACACAGGCACATCAATACGAAGCTGACCTCTTGGCCCCCGCTCTGCATCATGAAAAGAAGATTCAATATCGGCAACATCCGCTAAAATACGGGCTGTCCGATCATAATATACGGCGCCATCCGGTGTGAGACTAATTTTTCGTGTTGTCCGATTAAGCAATCGAACTTGCAAATGCTTCTCTAAAGCCTGAATGGTTGTAGTCACAGAAGCACGCGGTAAACCCAAACTATCAGCTGCTAAACTGAAACTATTTGTTTCAACAACTTTGTTGAATACTCTCATGGCATGAAATAGATCCACACGCACACTCCTATTAATGCATTTTCTAGTGCAAACACATCAATTGTTATAAAAATACGAATAGTGTTATCAAATTTAATATATTTATTCGTGATTGACAAACTTTTATGCTCCGTCCATTCCATAAACCCTGTTTCTCCCATACGGACCATAACTAAAAGTCTGAAAACAGGTATCCAAATAACTAGGAGCACCTCATGTCATTTTCCCGCAAACAGTTTGCACTGTCTGCCATCTTTGTCGCTATTTTAGCAACCGGTGGCAGTTTTATGTTGTTACATGAAAATGCCGATGCAAAAGCTGCACCAACCGCTGCCCAACAAGCTGCTACTGTTGATGTAGCCACAGTAGTAAGCAAAACCATTACCGATTGGCAAGAATATTCCGGTCGTTTAGAAGCAATTGATCAAGTTGATATTCGACCTCAAGTTTCAGGAAAACTCATTGCCGTACATTTCAAAGATGGAAGCCTCGTTAAAAAAGGTGATTTACTTTTCACAATCGACCCTCGTCCTTTTGAAGCAGAACTGAACCGTGCAAAAGCCCAGCTTGCTTCAGCTGAAGCACAGGTAACATATACCGCCAGCAATCTTTCGCGTATTCAACGTCTCATTCAGAGTAATGCTGTTTCTCGCCAAGAACTGGATTTAGCCGAAAATGATGCACGTTCAGCAAATGCTAACCTACAAGCCGCTAGAGCTGCTGTCCAATCTGCCCGCTTAAATCTGGAATACACCCGTATTACTGCACCAGTCAGTGGTCGAATTTCCCGTGCCGAAGTCACCGTTGGTAATGTGGTTTCTGCAGGTAACGGAGCACAGGTTTTAACAAGTTTAGTGTCTGTATCACGCCTATACGCATCTTTCGATGTTGATGAACAAACTTACCTGAAATATATCAGTAATCAGCGCAATTCTTCGCAAGTACCTGTCTATATGGGACTTGCCAATGAAACAGGCTTTACTCGCGAAGGTACGATCAACTCAATCGATAACAACCTGGATACAACCTCAGGTACGATTCGTGTTCGCGCAACTTTTGACAATCCAAACGGTGTTTTATTACCGGGCCTATATGCACGAATCCGTTTAGGTGGAGGCCAACCTCGCCCAGCGATTCTGATTAGTCCAACCGCGGTTGGTGTCGACCAAGATAAACGTTTTGTCGTAGTAGTTGATGCGAAAAATCAAACTGCTTATCGCGAAGTAAAACTCGGTGCCCAACAAGATGGCTTGCAAATCGTAAATAGCGGATTACAAGCGGGTGATCGTATTGTAGTGAATGGTTTACAGCGAATTCGTCCGGGTGACCCTGTTACACCGCATCTCGTTCCTATGCCAAATTCACAAATCACTGCTAGCGCTACTCCTCCTCAACCTCAGCCAACAGATAAAACATCAACTCCGGCAAAAGGTTAATCACATATGAATATTTCTAAATTTTTTATTGATCGGCCGATCTTTGCTGGTGTGCTATCAGTCTTGATTTTACTCGCCGGTCTGCTTTCGGTATTCCAATTACCGATTTCTGAATATCCGGAGGTTGTTCCACCATCTGTGGTGGTACGCGCCCAATATCCGGGTGCAAACCCAAAAGTGATTGCTGAAACGGTTGCTTCTCCGCTCGAAGAGTCAATCAACGGCGTCGAAGACATGCTGTATATGCAATCTCAAGCAAACAGCGACGGTAATTTAACCATTACGGTGAACTTTAAACTCGGTATCGACCCAGACAAAGCGCAACAACTGGTTCAAAACCGTGTGTCTCAGGCCATGCCCCGTTTACCTGAAGATGTACAGCGCTTAGGTGTAACCACACTAAAAAGCTCACCTACTTTAACTATGGTGGTACATCTGACCTCCCCAGATAATCGCTATGACATGACCTACTTACGTAACTATGCGGTGCTCAACGTAAAAGACCGTTTGGCACGTTTACAAGGGGTTGGTGAAGTCGGATTATTTGGTTCTGGTGACTACGCGATGCGTGTATGGCTTGACCCGCAAAAAGTAGCGCAGCGTAACCTCACCGCGACCGAAATTGTGAATGCAATCCGTGAACAAAATATTCAGGTTGCAGCGGGTACAATCGGTGCCTCACCAAGTAATTCCCCTTTACAACTTTCAGTCAATGCTCAAGGTCGTTTAACTACTGAACAAGAATTTGCAGATATCATTTTAAAAACTGCACCAGATGGCGCGGTTACCCGATTGGGTGATGTTGCTCGTGTTGAACTTGCAGCCTCTCAATATGGCTTACGTTCATTACTTGATAATAAACAAGCGGTCGCGATTCCAATTTTCCAAGCACCAGGTGCGAATGCTTTACAAGTTTCCGATCAAGTGCGTAGCACAATGAAGGAGCTTTCAAAAGATTTTCCATCTTCAATTAAATACGACATTGTTTATGACCCGACTCAATTCGTACGGGCCAGTATTAAAGCGGTCGTTCATACCTTACTTGAAGCAATTGCACTGGTTGTTGTGGTTGTTATTTTATTTTTACAAACATGGCGTGCCTCAATCATTCCATTGCTTGCCGTACCAGTTTCAATTATTGGTACATTCGCGCTCATGCTCGCTTTTGGTTACTCAATCAATGCGCTATCACTGTTCGGAATGGTACTTGCCATCGGGATTGTGGTCGATGACGCGATTGTGGTCGTCGAAAATGTCGAGAGGAATATTGAAGCAGGCTTAAACCCAAGAGAGGCGACTTACCGTGCCATGCGAGAAGTCAGTGGACCGATTATTGCCATTGCTTTAACACTTGTTGCAGTATTTGTACCTCTTGCCTTTATGACAGGCTTAACAGGGCAATTCTATAAACAATTTGCCATGACCATTGCCATTTCAACGGTTATTTCGGCATTTAACTCGCTTACCCTATCTCCTGCTTTGGCAGCGCTGTTACTGAAAGGACATGATGCTAAACCGGATGCCTTAACACGTATTATGAATCGTGTATTCGGACGTTTCTTTGCACTGTTTAACCGTGTGTTTTCACGTGCTTCAGACCGTTATAGTCAAGGCGTCAGCCGTGTCATTTCCCATAAAGCTTCGGCAATGGGTGTCTATGCAGCACTTCTAGGTTTAACCGTTGGTATTTCCTATATTGTTCCGGGCGGTTTCGTTCCTGCGCAGGACAAACAATATTTAATTAGCTTTGCGCAGCTACCAAACGGCGCATCATTAGATCGTACCGAAGCAGTCATTCGTAAAATGAGTGATACTGCGCTTAAACAACCTGGTGTAGAAAGTGCGGTTGCCTTTCCTGGCCTATCAATTAACGGTTTCACCAATAGCTCAAGTGCCGGTATTGTTTTTGTGACTTTAAAGCCATTTGATGAACGTAAGGCAAAAGACTTATCTGCAAATGCAATTGCAGGTGCGCTCAACCAGAAATATTCAGCTATTCAAGATGCTTATATCGCTGTTTTCCCACCACCACCAGTGATGGGCTTAGGTACTATGGGCGGCTTTAAACTCCAACTTGAAGACCGAGGTGCCTTAGGCTATTCAGCCTTGAATGATGCTGCACAAAACTTTATGAAAGCAGCACAATCAGCCCCTGAACTGGGTCCAATGTTCTCAAGTTATCAAATTAACGTACCTCAACTCAACGTAGATCTGGACCGTGTAAAAGCTAAACAGCAAGGCGTTGCTGTGACAGATGTTTTCAACACTATGCAGATTTATTTAGGTTCTCAGTACGTTAACGACTTTAACCGCTTTGGACGTGTTTATCAGGTTCGTGCACAAGCCGATGCGCCTTTCCGTGCTAACCCTGAAGATATTTTGCAGCTTAAAACCCGTAATAGTGCCGGACAAATGGTGCCATTATCTTCATTGGTGAATGTAACTCAAACCTATGGTCCTGAAATGGTCGTTCGTTATAACGGTTACACATCAGCAGATATTAACGGCGGCCCTGCCCCAGGTTATTCATCTAGCCAAGCAGAAGCTGCGGTTGAACGTATTGCTGCACAAACTCTACCGCGTGGTATCAAGTTTGAATGGACAGATTTAACTTACCAAAAAATCTTGGCTGGTAATGCTGGACTTTGGGTATTCCCAATTAGCGTATTACTCGTGTTCTTAGTATTAGCTGCTCAATATGAAAGCTTAACCCTACCATTAGCAGTTATCTTAATTGTACCGATGGGAATCTTAGCAGCTCTGACAGGTGTCTGGTTGACAGCTGGAGATAACAACATCTTTACCCAAATCGGTCTAATGGTACTGGTGGGGCTAGCCTGTAAAAATGCTATTTTGATTGTCGAATTTGCGCGGGAACTTGAAATGCAAGGTGCGACTGCCTTTAAAGCAGCCGTTGAAGCAAGTCGTCTACGTTTACGCCCAATTTTAATGACCTCTATTGCATTTATTATGGGTGTAGTGCCACTGGTTACTTCAACTGGCGCAGGTTCTGAAATGCGACATGCGATGGGTGTTGCCGTATTCTTCGGCATGATCGGTGTAACATTCTTTGGTTTATTCCTCACCCCGGCCTTTTACGTTCTGATTCGTACCCTCAACAGCAAACATAAACTGCATTCTGCGGCAGTTCATGAAGCGCCGTTAGCTAGCCCACACGATCATTAAGGAGGACATTTGGTGATTACATCAAAACAAAACTGGTTGTTGTCCTCACTCATGGGAAGCCTGCTCCTTGCAGGCTGCTCATTGGCCCCAGAATATCAACCTGCAAAAGTTATAGTGCCAGTCAAATTCAAAGAATCTGACCCCAAACTTGAAGATAATAACTGGAAGATTGCCCAACCTGCCGATCAACAAACTCGTGGTGAATGGTGGCGCATTTACAATGATGCTCAACTGAACGAACTTGAACAGCAAGCTATCGCAGGCAACCAGAACCTAAAAGCGGTGGCAGCAAATATTCAGGCTTCACGTGCATTACGTTCGGCAGCTCAAGCTGAACGCTTACCAAGTATTGATGCCGGATTTGGGCCAACTCGCCAAAAGCCGTCTCCGGCTTCACTCGGTTTAGATGACAATGCACATACTTCGGCTCAAACCTTATGGCGCGCTCAAGCCAATGTTTCATATGAGCTCGATTTATTTGGTCGTGTAGCAAGTAGTGTCAACGCAGCAACAGCAGATCTACAGCAACAAGAAGCTTTATACCAGTCGGCACTTTTAGCTCTACAAGCGGATGTTGCCCAAGGTTATTTTCTGATACGTCAACTTGATACCGAACAGGCAATTTATAACCGTACAATCAAATTATTAGGTGAAACACGAGATTTAATGCAGCTTCGTTTTAAAAACGGACTGGTCAGTGAATTAGATGTTTCTCGTGCACAAACCGAACTTGCTACCGCACAAACCACTGCCCTAAATATTGCTCGTAACAGAGCCAGTGCAGAACATGCGCTTGCAGTCTTATTAGGAAAACCACCAGCAGACTTTAACTTGGCAGTTCAACCTTTAACTGCAAATAGTATCCGTCTCCCTGCCGGTTTGCCGTCAACTTTACTTGAAAGACGACCCGATATTGCGGCTGCAGAGCGTGCAATGGCAGCAGATAATGCGCGTATTGGAATTGCTCGTGCAGCATTTTTCCCAAAACTCAGTCTTACAGGAGCTTTAGGTTATGAATCTTCAAGTTTAAGCGAGTTGGGTAAATGGTCGAGTCGGACTTTTTTACTAGGGCCTGTCGCTGGTACTATTTTGTCGTTACCTTTATTTGATGGTGGACAACGTAAAGCAGGCGTTGCTCAAGCAAGAGCGGCTTATGAGGAAAGCGTCGCCAACTATAGACAAACTGTACTGAATGCATTTCGCGAAGTTGAAAATGGTTTATCTGATCAAAGAATTCTCGATCAGCAAATTCAGGCTCAAAACCAAGCACTCTCCTCTTCTCGTCATGCCAATCAACTTTCTCATTTACGTTATCGAGAAGGTGCTATTAGCTATCTTGATGTCATTGATTCTGACCGCACTATTTTGCAACAAGAACAATTAGCAGCTCAGCTGAAAGGTAGCCAAATCATTGCAAGCATCAATTTAATCCGTGCTTTAGGAGGCGGTTGGAGTAGTTAATAAAAAAAGCGCCTTACGGCGCTTTTTTTATATACACAAATTATTTTGCATATACAGGGAATTTTGCACAGACAGCTTCAACTTTTGCTTTTACATCAGCAATAACTTTTTCGTCACCTTTGCTGTCAATCACGTCAGCGATCCAACCAGCAAGTTCACGAACTTCAGCTTCACCAAAACCACGAGTTGTTACTGCCGGAGTACCGATACGGATACCAGAAGTCACAAATGGAGAACGTGGGTCATTTGGAACTGAATTTTTGTTCACAGTAATGTGAGCAGCACCTAACCAAGCGTCTGCATCTTTACCAGTTACGTCTTGTTTGATTAAAGATAACAAGAATAAGTGGTTGTCTGTACCACCAGAAACAACATCATAACCACGAGCGATGAATACTTCAGCCATTGCTTGAGCATTTTTCACAACTTGTTGTTGGTAAGCTTTAAAGTCGTCAGACATTGCTTCTTTGAAGCAGATTGCTTTAGCAGCAATCGCATGCATTAATGGACCACCTTGGTTACCAGGGAATACAGCTGATTGAAGTTTTTTCTCGATTTCTTCATTCGCTTTCGCAAGGATTAAACCAGAACGTGGACCACGAAGTGTTTTGTGAGTCGTCGTTGTTGTTACGTCAGCAATTTGAACTGGGTTTGGATATACACCAGCAGCAACAAGACCAGCAACGTGAGCCATATCAACAAAAAGGTAAGCACCAACTTTGTCCGCGATGTCACGGAAACGTTGCCAATCTACAACACGGCTATAAGCAGAGAAACCAGCAACGATCATACGTGGCTTGTGTTCCAATGCTAAACGTTCAACTTCTTCGTAATCAATCTCACCAGTTTCAGCATTTAGACCATACTGAACAGCGTTATACGTTTTACCAGAGAAGCTAACTTTTGCACCGTGAGTCAAGTGACCACCGTGAGCCAAGCTCATACCTAAAACTGTATCGCCCGGGTTAAGAAGCGCTAGATAAACAGCAGAGTTAGCTTGTGAGCCAGCGTGTGGTTGAACGTTTGCGTAATCTGCACCAAAAAGTTCTTTAGCACGGTCAATCGCCATTTGCTCAATAACATCTACAAATTCGCAACCGCCATAATAGCGTTTGCCAGGATAACCTTCTGCGTATTTGTTCGTAAGTTTTGATCCTTGCGCTTCCATTACCGCAGGAGAGCAATAGTTTTCAGATGCAATTAACTCGATATGTGCTTCTTGACGCTCATCTTCAGAAGCAATTGCTTGAGCTAATTCTGGATCAAATTCAGAAATGGAAATATTGGCAAACATTAGCGGGGGTCCTATAAATTAGGGCTTTTAAGCCGTGCTAAGATTGCGGCATATTGTAGCATGAACTTTATAATTAAACAGAATGAAGTTAGCTCAGTTTTAAATAAAAATGGCTCAAGTTTTATAAAAAATGAGCCATTGTTTATAAATCAATTAAAAAGCTCGTTTAAAGCTTATATTTTAAATTTATCCATCGTTAATTTTAGCTTATAAAAATATTAAAAAGTTTTTAAATATCAATAACTCTATTGAGCTGCCAGTAAAGACTGAACATTTCCAACAATATTATCTACATTACTACTCATTGCCGTCCCATGATCCCAGTTACCCGTCACATAATTATTAATTTTAGTGCCTGCAGCAGTGGCATTAGATATCAATAGATCAGTTGCCAATTTAGGTACTGTAGGATCAGCTATCCCTTGATAAATGATGATTGGAGTAGTAACTTTTACTTGTAACGGCTGCGAATCTTTATCTAAAAATGTTTTAACTAACGGTACAGCCATAAAGTTAGGTTGTGTACGTGTAAAGCCATCTAGTGTCCCATTATGGTCTTTAGCATAATTACTCATACCTTCATAAAAAGCTCCATACAATGGTCCAGAACAAAGGTTTTCTGCTTGGGCAGCAATACTTGAAATTTGTGAAGTAAATACTTGTCCATAATCAAAGCTCGGCTGTGTGTTGCGAATACCAGCTGTAACCAAAGCTGTATATGTATCAAGCTGTGCATAGATTCCAATTTTAATGTCTATAGGTGCATTCGCAACTTGTGCCTCTCCATCTACTAAAATACTTCCCAAATTAGAAGCAGGTGCTACAGCTACAGTACCTTTATAGTCTAGTTGTGCACGGCTCGCATACTGTGCAGCTCCTAATGCAGCATGCCCACCTTGAGAATGGCCCACAGTGACCCATTTTTTCGAAGTTAATAAATTACGTTGCGATAAATAGTTACGCGCTGCAACCACAGCATCGGTAATTGAAAAAGCCTCACTTTTAACATTTAAGAAAGGATGTATGCCTGGGGTACCCAAACCTTCATAATCAGGTGCCACAACAACATAACCTGCTGCTAATAATTTACTAATTAAATCTTTTGTACTGTCTGCTAAAGCTGCTTTACTTGGTGCACATACATCTGCCACACCCGTAGTGCCATGCGCCCAGACTACAATGGGCCAACCGCCGACTGGTGGTGGAGTGTTTGGTGTAAACACTAGACTTGTTGCCTGCACTTCTTGTCCACTTTGACCTAACATTTTATAAGTTAAAATACTACTTTCTGCGGCAACTGATCCTAAGTTAGTACTTGTATAGGCTTCAACTTTAACAACTGGATTTTGAATATTATTGGTTGGAGTTCCGGATGGATTAGTAGTAGCTGGGCCATCATCACTACTTCCGCCTCCACAAGCGACTAAAAATAAACTCGTACTAAGAACGCTCGTCATTAATAGTTTCATTTTCATTGGCATATCTTCCCTTAAATTCCATTTTTGTTGTGCTTTAGTTTTTTAATCAATATTTTCTAATGTCTTAAAAACAATTACGCCTAATCTTAATTTTCCGCAAGTTCTATTCGACAAAATCAATCCCTGAAAAATTCTATTTTTAATATAAATTGTCGTTCTCACCACTTTCCGCCTCACTTCAGGTTTTAAAGTGCGAGGCCAACTGTTAACATTCTTGGTTACTCGTAATTGTTTAAAGGGCCGGATATGCAAGCCATTATTTTAGATACAGAAACACATACACTAAATGGTTTGCCTATTGAAATTGCATATGCCCCAATTGAAATTAATGCAGGCAAGCTCACCTTAGATAAAAGCAAATTGTTTGATCAACTTTATCAAGTTGGGACCCCTATCTCTTACGCAGCTATGGCAGTACACCATATATTAGAATCGGATTTAGAAAATCAGCCCCACTATAAAACTTTTAAATTGCCAGACACTACAACTTATATTATTGGCCACAATATTGATTATGATATTGCCGCGATTGCGCGTTGCGGTGTAGATGTTTCTCATATCAAACCAATTTGTACGCTAGCTTTAGCACGTAAAACCTGGCCTGATGCAGAAGCGCATAATATCTCAGCACTGATCTATATGATTTCTCAAGGCAGCAGTAAAGCTCGTGAATTACTCAAAGGCGCGCACCGTGCCGATGCGGATATTATTTTAACTGCCAATATCTTGATGCATATTGTCTATCATTTAAATATTCATGACATTGAAGAGTTGTACCGTGTTTCTGAAGAAGCACGTATTCCCACAACAATTAACTTTGGCAAGCATAAAGGTACAGCTATTGCTGAACTTCCTAAAGATTATATTCAATGGCTATTGCGCCAAGACGAGCTGGACGTTTACCTACGTAAAGCATTAGAAAGTGCATTTTAACGGCCTAAATAGATGATATTCATAAATTCTTCATCATATTGTCATTTTTGAGTTTTATCGTTAGCCCCATTTATATTTTATTAAGAACAGTACTGTTTGATAGAAAAAATCAAACAGGCTGCTTCATTTTTATATTGGGGAAAAATGATGGCTGGTTTTTATCGAACCAATTTGGGAAGAGTCGCGCTTCAACAACGTAATATTGCTTTAAATGCCAAACAAAGACGTTTACTTCTATTAATTGATCATGAAGATTTTCAAAGTCTCAATACCGAGTTTAAAAAACGCATTGCTCCACCAGAACTCATTCAACAACTTATTGACTTAAAGCTTATTGCCCCTATTAGCGAAAACGATTCAGAATTTACTGAACAAATAGCTCTCTCAGTATCACCTACCACGAGTTTAGAAGTAAAAGCGCAACAAAAAAGCACCATAGATGAAAATGAAAGTGCCGATCTGACTAGAGAAATTAAAGTTTCTCTAGAACCATCATGCCATTCTTCAAATATTGAAAATACTCAGCCACCAATTCCTGTTCAACAACTTAGTTTTGAAGAAATACAACTATTAATGAAACAAAGCTTAAGCCAATACTGTGGGCTTATGGCCAAACCACTTATTCAAAAAATAGAACAAATTAAAAATTTTCAAGAACTAAAAATGTGCCAAATGCAATGGATTACCAGTTTGCAAGAGTCAAGGATTCCCCCTCATGAGCTGGCACATACGCTTCACTCTATTAATTATTCAATTCAGCTCATTCAGCAAAAGAACTAAAACATAACAAGCTGCTGTTTAATTAAGCATTAAATTCACTTGGTACGTATTTCGTGCTTTACCTGCAAGTGTTTTTTTCCTATGATGTGCCCCACACATGCGCTCGTAGCTCAGTTGGATAGAGTACAGGTTTCCGAAGCCTGGGGTCGTGGGTTCGATCCCCGCCGAGCGCACCATTTTATATATAATAACTTCATAAATTTATCTCAATTTTATAAAATTCCGACTATTTTACTTGGTTTATTAATCATTATCGCTCAAAATATACCCCTCTTTCATAATGTGAGAATTTCATGACTGATGCTTTGGTTTTAAGAGATTTGTCCAAAACATATCGTAATGGTTTTCAGGCGTTAAAAGGTATTAACCTCACTGTGCCTGAAGGTGAATTTTATGCGTTGTTAGGTCCAAATGGCGCCGGCAAATCAACAACCATTGGTATTATCAGCTCCCTCACGAAAAAGACCTCAGGAACAGTTGAGATTTTCGGACATAATCTCGACACTCATCCATCCTTAGCAAAACAGCAGCTTGGCGTTGTCCCTCAGGAATTTAACTTTGGGCAGTTTGAAAAAGCATTTGATATTTTAGTAACGCAAGCTGGTTATTACGGTATCCATAGAAAGATTGCAGAAAAGCGCGCAGAACATTATTTAGAAAAACTGGGCTTATGGGAAAAACGTAATATACAAGCACGTATGCTGTCAGGTGGTATGAAACGCCGTCTTATGATTGCCCGTGCCATGATGCATGAGCCTAAACTTCTTATTTTAGATGAGCCTACTGCAGGTGTAGATATTGAGTTACGCCGTTCTATGTGGGATTTTCTGACTGAAATGAACGAAAACGGTACTTCTATTATTTTAACGACACATTATCTCGAAGCAGAAATGTTGTGTCGTCAAATTGCCATCATTGACCGTGGTGTCATTAAAGAAGATACCAGCATGAAAAGTTTCTTAAACCAGCTGAGTGAAGAGTCTTTTATTTTTGATTTGGCTGAACCTATTGCCCCACTCCAGCTCAATATTATTGGTGTGAAGTTCAACTTAATTGATAGTAGTACTTTAGAAGTAACAATGGATAAAGCACATACATTAAATGATTTATTCCAACTTTTAGAGTCACAAGGTATTCGTGTTCGCAGCATGCGAAATAAATCGAATCGTCTTGAAGAGCTATTTGTCAAAATGGTCGAGAAAAATCTTGAAGGAGCGGCAAAATGAACTTTAACCAACTGCAAATTGCCCTCTGGACTCTAGTTCGTAAAGAAGTACGCCGATTTCTACGCATTTGGCCACAAACCTTATTACCACCTGCAATTACCATGAGTTTGTACTTTGTCATTTTCGGTAATTTAGTTGGCTCACGTATTGGTGAAATGGGTGGCGTAAGTTACATGCAATTTATTGTACCTGGCCTCATCATGATGGCTGTCATTACCAACAGTTATGCCAATGTATCATCGAGTTTCTTTAGTGTGAAATTTCAAAAAAGCATTGAAGAGCTGATTATGAGCCCTGTACCTCTGCATATTATTTTGTGGGGCTATGTTATTGGTGGTATTTGTCGAGGTGTCTTGGTTGGTGCAATCGTTACCGCGATGAGTATGTTTTTTACTGATCTTTTTATCCATAACTGGTTCGTAACTATATATACAGTATTAATTACATCCGTTTTATTTTCTTTAGGCGGTTTTATTAATGCAGTCTACGCAAAATCATTTGATGATATTTCTATTATTCCAACATTTGTACTTACTCCACTTACCTATTTAGGTGGTGTGTTTTATGCCATTAGTGCACTTGGTCCTTTTTGGCAAAAACTTTCTTTAATTAATCCTATTGTTTATATGGTAAATGCTTTCCGTTTCGGCATTTTAGGTCATAGTGACGTGAACGTTTCGTTCTCTTTAATCATTGTGACATTATGCTGTGCTGTACTTTACGGAATTGCTTATTATTTACTTGCTCGTGGTTCAGGAATGCGTGAATGAGTGTCGAACAGTCTTTATTGGGTAAAGAAACCCAATATCCAACTAGCTATCAACCCGATGTATTATTTCCAATTGCACGTGCTCAATCTCGTGAAAAATATGCTCATATCCAAGGTATAACCCAAGGTAAAGATTGGTGGCACGTTTTCGAAATTTCTTGGTTAAATGCTCACGGTATTCCACAGGTTGCTATCGGCAGAATTACACTGCCAGCTTGTTCACCGAATTTGATTGAATCAAAGTCATTAAAACTTTATTTCAATAGTCTTAACTTCACTCAGTTTGACTCTACACAGTCATTCATTGAAACAGTTGAAAAAGATCTATCTGCTGCGGCTGGTGCAAAAGTTGAATTAACCCTATTTCAAGTAGATGATTTAGAGATTTCTAAACCTCAAGGGATCTGTATTGATGATCTTATGCCAGAGCGTTTAGAACAACATCCTGATGCTACTCTCTTAAAACTTGATGAGTCAGGTGAAGAAATCGAAGTTGAACTGTATTCTCATCTTTTGAGAAGTAACTGTCCAGTCACGGGCCAGCCGGATTGGGGGACAGTTTTTATTCGTTTTAAGGGCAAAAAACCTTGTTATCGTAGTCTTTTAGCCTATATTATTTCGTACCGTCAGCATAACGGTTTCCACGAACAATGTGTCGAACAAATCTTTGCCGATATTTGGCAAAATTTGCAACCTGAAAAGCTGATGGTTTATGCAACTTATACTCGCCGCGGTGGACTTGATATCAATCCTTGCCGAGTATCGGATCTTACATGGATGCCAAAACCGATTCGATTGGCACGACAATAAAACGAATAATTTGAGGATACACCATGCCGTTTTTTGGTTTTACCCCTTCTGAAGGCTTATTGAACGATATACAGACTGGAATTGCGAATAAAAATTCTAGTGAACCGTTATATCCACTTCGAGACAAAATCGCTTTACAACTCAATGAAGAAATTATTGAAAATGTACTTACTCAGTTAGTACAACATTTCCCAGCGAGTGAAAAAAGAGATACTGCCGAAAAACTAGCTGGTTATGTCAAATCAACAGTTGCCGTGCTTTTAAAGCAATTACTCAGCAAAGCGCCAAACGATGTGGTTAAACAGTCAGTTGAGTTTTCAGAGAAAAGCTTATTTAAAGATCCGCAAGGCCAATATAAAGTTGGCGTAGCTTTAGATGCTGGCCTAGTCACCAACTTGAAGCATAATTTTGCCGAGCTTCAAGCGGGTAATGACATTAATAAAGCAGCATTAGCAGAACTATATAAACAGTTCGGTGATGCTATGGTGAGACATTTTATGTCTGACTTTAATAAAACATTAGATTTAGGCATGATTAAGCGTAAAGCAGCCGATATTGGCGCTGCTGCTGTAACTAAAGCAGTTCATATTGCGATTGACAAACTCATTCCAAGTTTAAATCGCACTGAACTAAAAGCGATGGCTGAATATCATGATGGACTATTCTTTAACTAATAAAAAATAGTCTATCGGAAACCTGGTGAGAGCCAGGTTTTTTTATTGCAAAATATTGATATACATTGTCATAAATCAGGTTTATGTTAGCATGCGCCAAGCACTGATTGACCTTTAGTTAAAGCCGCATGTCTCCTAGTCCACAATATAAATTTTTACGCCAAGCTCCTCGAGATGGCCTTAGTACTGCCATGCAACCTTCGCGCTGGCAGCAGCTTCATATTGACCCTTGGTTATGCCTATTTTTATTCCTAAATGCATTGTTAGGTTTAACGGTACTTTATAGTGCATCTGCACAAGATGTGGGACTCGTCAGTAAACAGGCCATGAGCTTTGGGATCGGCTTTCTGGTCATGATTAGCCTAGCGCAAATTCCACCCAAGGTTTATCAAGCTTTTTCACCTTATTTTTATTTATTTGGCCTGTTTTCCTTAATTGGCGTTATGGTTTTTGGCGAAGTTCGCATGGGTGCGCAGCGCTGGATCGATATTCCGGGGTTCGGGAGTGTTCAACCCAGCGAATTTATGAAAATTGGCATGCCAATGATGGTTGCATGGTTTTTAGCTCGTAAACCTCTTCCTCCTAGCTTCTCGCAGGTTATTTTGTCTTTAATGTTAATTGGTGTTCCATTTTTACTTATTGCAGAACAGCCTGACCTAGGAACATCACTATTAGTATTAGCAAGTGGGATTTTTGTACTGTTCTTGAGTGGGCTATCTTGGCGCATGATCGGTGCAGCAGCAGCTTGTGCAGCTATTGTGATTCCAATTGCATGGGAATTCCTTTTACACGACTATCAACGTCAACGGGTATTAACATTGCTTGACCCAGAAGCGGATGCTTTAGGAACAGGCTGGAACATTATTCAGTCCAAAACAGCAATCGGTTCTGGTGGGTTCTCAGGTAAAGGTTTCCTCGAAGGTACTCAATCACATTTACACTTCTTACCAGAAGGCCATACTGACTTTATTATTGCTGCTTACTCAGAAGAATTCGGTTTAATTGGTGTACTTATATTAGTAATTCTTTATTCGGCCATTATTTTTAGAACATTTCAAATCGGTTTACAAAGCTTTCATAATTATGGCCGATTAGTGGCGGGCGCGTTTGGTTTGTCTTTTTTTGTTTATGTATTTGTAAACGCAGGAATGGTCAGTGGTATTTTACCTGTAGTGGGTGTTCCCTTACCTTTTATGAGTTATGGCGGTACCGCTATTATTACTTTAATGGCCACTTTTGGTTTAGTCATGTCTATTCATACACATCGATAATCTGGAATTTAAAAAAGATATGTTGTCTCAATTTGTTAATAAAACTTTAAAAGTGCTTGCCTTGTGTACTGGCCTTATTAGCACAAGTCATTTTGCTCAGGCCAATGATTTTGTAACTCATCCTAACTATTTAAATTTTAAACAAAAAGCCATGAGCACTTATGGCTTAAGCGGTGAACAGGTTGACGCCGCTATGAATGGTGCAAAAAATTTACCAAACATTATAAATATTATGACTCGCCCTGGTGAAAGTAAGCCTTGGTACGACTATCGCTCTATGTTTTTAGTCGAAGGTACTATTCAACGTGGTGTCCGCTTTAAAAACCAATATGCCGATGCTCTCAATCGTGCTGAACAACAATTTGGTGTCTCTCAAGCGGTTATTATAGGCATTTTAGGTGTTGAAACAGGTTATGGAGCCAATAAAGGCTCGTTTATTACTCGTGATGCACTTGCAACGTTAGCTTTTGGCTACCCACGCCGTGCTGAATATTTTGGCGATGAGTTAGCTGCTCTCATTGCATGGACTTACAAAGAAGGTTATCCAACCAATAGTATTGTAGGTTCTTATGCTGGTGCCATTGGCTTCCCGCAGTTTATGCCAAGCAACATTAGTAAGTACGGGGTCGACTTTGATGGTAATGGTCATATCGACCTACGAAACTCTGCAGAAGATGCGATTGGTTCAATCGCAAATTACTTAGCAAAACAAGGCTGGCAACGCGATCAACCTATTGGTTTTATGGCTCGTTACACAGGTTCAAATCCGGAAAGTATCATTGCTAAAGATTTGACCCAGCCCACTCCGTATGGTGCACTAAAAAATCAAGGGATTTCTCCTTTAAATCCGTTAGTCAAAATTGATGACTTAGATATGGTAAATGTTATTCAATTACAAGACTATAACGGTCCAATTTACTATTTAACCTATCCGAACTTTCAAGTAATTACGACTTATAACAAAAGCCGAATGTATGCGACTGCCGTATGGTTGTTAGGTACAGAAGTAGCTAGCCGATAGGCTAGCTTTTTGATGAGTTTATGTAAAAGTCAATAAATATTTTTGTTAAATCGATCACAATACATACATTTTAAATACCTTGTTACATATTTGGTTATTTTTTAACCTAAAACTGTAAGTTTTTGCCCTTTTTGTAACTATTTCTCGTTAAAGACTAGACACTCTCCGTAAGCGATGAATATTATCCACCCCAATCAAGCAATTGCAAAAGTGAATAATTAGGCATGTTCACTTCAATTTTTAGCTCTTTGGCTAAATGAAAAAGTGCATGTTCTCAGGAGTTTATATAAATGCAGTTATCGCTGAAATACATTCTTGCACTGACGGCTAGTTTAAGCATGGCCCCACTGCACGCTGAAATGATGCAATCATCATCATTAAATAGCGATGTAGATGGTCCAAATGCAAATTTAGCTGCTCGTGTGTTGAGTAAAGATACTCAAAACTTTAATTCTCGCTTCTCTAACATTAACAGTCTTTCAATCACTGAACGTTCTGGCGATCAAATCCGTCGTCAAGCTATCGCAGCTAAAATTGAAATCCCTGAAGATGAGCCTTCAGTGATTGAAAAACTTAACACAGTAGCTTCAAATACTGTTCGTAAGTTTAGCCAAACTGGCATGGCATCGTGGTATGGTCGTCAATTTCATGGCCGTAAAACTGCAAGTGGTGAAACATTCGATATGAATGCACTTACTGCTGCTCACCGTAGCTTACCGCTTAACTGTTATATCCGTGTCACCAACAAAGACAATGGCAAAAGCGTAGTGGTAAAAGTAAACGATCGTGGTCCTTTCCATGGTAATCGTGTGCTTGATTTATCATACGGTGCAGCTAAACGCCTTGGTATTACCAATGCTGGTACTGCTAAAGTAAGTATTGAGCGTGTAGACGGTCCTACTTCATAAGCGATTACTCCTCGAGTTCATGAAAAAGCCACCAGTTAAGTTGTGGCTTTTTTAATATAAAAAGAGCAAAAAAAACCTATAAAAATTTTGTGTCTAGATTCGTTTTTTCATTACAAAAATGATTATTTTTTAATCCAAAAACACACTGATTTATTCTTTATCGATTTTTGCGCATATTTTTCGATTACAGCCATTTTAAAATAATTCCGCTACCCCAGTACCACTTTAGTCTAAAAAGAGTTGTTTAACGCGTTTTAAGATAAGATGAGTTGAGTATTTTTCTATTATTTTCCCATTCTTCATGAAAATGAGATTTTTTTGAGGATTCGACTCTCTCAAAATCACAAATAAATAACCTGAAATTTTTGAGCTCATCCTCCCCTTTCTTCAGTGCTGTTTTTCATTTTTGTGCCGAAGTGAATAAACTTTAAATTTTAGGCTTACTTGATTTAACAAACATGTCGATATACAACTTGTCTTGTCTCTCCCGATAACGAGAGGATAAAATATAAACAGAAAAAGAATGACTCAAAATTAGACAAGGAGAACAAGGTCTATGAAATCTATCGGTGAATGGTTTGATGAATATAGTGAAAGTCATCAAAACCCGATAAATAAAAAAATTCACTGGGTATGTGTTCCAGCTATTTTATTTTCGATTATTGGAATTATTGCTCACTTTAGTGCCCTACTCACCGCTTTACTCGTAGTACTGACCCTCATTTTTTATGCTCGGCTTGATCTTGTACTTGCAGTAGCAATGGCTGCTCTACTTGTTGTGATGGCATGGCTTATTTATGTTCTGCCAGTAGGTGTAGGATTTTATATTGCTCTTTTTGTGTTTGCCTGGATTGGACAATTTTATGGACATAAAGTTGAAGGAAAAAAACCTTCTTTCTTTAAAGATTTGCAATTTCTCTTGATTGGTCCAGTCTGGTGTATGGATGCTTATCTTGCAAAGATATTACCTCATTGGAAAAGCCGTCAGAAGAAACTGATTGCTCAATAAATTTTTAAGAAGCTGAATCCTAAAAAGATTCAGCTTTAACTTAATGATTTATTAGAAAATTTATAAAATAAAAAAATGCCAGGCTCAGCAGAACGCTCGGTAACACTTTTTTAAAATAGAAAGCCACGACAGTACAAAATATCGTTGCGTATAAGTAAGGATTATCTAAAAATCCTCTTAATTCATTATTTTCAAAAAAAATTACTGGAATACAAATAGCACTTAATAAACAAGGAGCTGAATAATTCAACATTTTATTCATAAGTACTGGTAATTTAACTTTTACATTTGGTTCCAAAAAATAATAACGATTAAAAAATACGATAGCTGCCAGTCCTAAAATCATGAGCCATGACATTTTATTTTTCTCCCATTTTATTTTCGACTATTACCGCAATAAACATCCCCAATAAACCAGAAATTAGAATGGCTCCTTCTATATGAAAATACTTAAGTACAAAACCACTGACACAAGTCATTAAAATGCCTGCCATTACAGGCTTCCCCTTACACATAGGAACAATCATGGCAACAAAAATAGCAATAATGGAAAAATCCAAATGATAATTTAATAAGTTAGGTAGCGCCGTTGCTAATAAAATACCAACTAAACTAAAAACCACCCAAAATAAATAAAAGCAAAGACCTGCTCCGAATAAGTATTGAGGATGTTTTTTCTCATTAGGAACACTTACTGCAAATAATTCGTCGGTAAGCAGAAACCCTAAAGTTAGTCTTTTTGAGAGAGGTAAAATAGAAACGTCATTTCTTAAAGTTAAAGCATAAATAAAATGTTGAGCAGTAAGAAAGAAAATAGTGACATAGTTGGTTAATAACGATGCACCTTCCATCACCATGCTTAAACTTACTAATTGCGCAGCGCCAGCAAACACAATTCCTGACATCGCTAGTGCTTTATAAAATGATAAACCCGCATGAATTGCCATTGATCCAGCTAAAATAGCCCATGGTATAACCGAAATAGATAGTGGCAATATATCTATCGCCCCTCGTAAAAAAAGATGCGGTGGTCGGCTTTTAGAAAATCTAATAGATTGATTTAAATGAGTATTCATCCCTAGACATCTATAACAGTTATTATTTATAGATTTTCTGGTATTTAGCTCAGCTTCTCTTGAACAAAATTGCGGTTAGCACTGCAAATAAATTTTAAAGATTAAGACTCGCCACATATTGGGTTGGTGTAACACCCATCGCCTTTTTAAAATGACGATTAAAATGGCTTTGATCAGAAAAACCACATTGCTGTGCAACCATTACAATTTGAACGCCTTGTTTTAATAATTGTCTCGCTTTTTGCAAACGCGCCTGTACTAACCATGCATGAGGCGGTAAACCTACATGTTTTTTAAATTGTCTTAAAAAATGCCATGCACTTAATCCGACCATATCAGCCAATTCCTGCAAAGAAAAATTCTTTTCAGGCATATCAGCTAACAAATCTTTAACTTTTAATACTTTTGAATAAGCTTCTGGTAACTCGCAAAAGGTGTGTCTTGACTTACCATGACGTACCATTAAGCATGCTAATGTTGATAAATACATGGTTTCTTTAAGCAAAAAATTGTCTTTTTGTTCTAATAAATCAAATAATAAACACAATTGTTGAGATAATCCCAAGTCCTGAATTACAGCTTGCGGAAACCAAGGTGCCCCATGGCCTTGCTCAAAAAAATCTTGGCTTACTTCAGCAAGCATTTCGGGCGTAGGATAGATTGCACGGTAACGCCAGCCCGATTCAACAGCAGATGAGCCTGTGTGAATTTCATCTGCATTAACTAAAATAATGTCACCTTTAGGAGCAACATGTAGTTGACCCGTCCTAAAAAAAGACTGTGCACCCTCTTCAATGACACCAATACAATATCCTTCATGAGTATGCTTTGAAAATTGTGTTTGGTGATAATGTGCTTTTAATAATTCTAAACCGCCCAACTCTCGCAAATGCAAGTAGTCAGCCTGTTCCCGGTGCATATATACATCTCATCTATTTATCTACAAAAAAAACATAGCATGTTTTAAAAAGATGCATAGAACAAAATTGCTGTTATGCGGAAATGAATACCCTATTTTCTATTGATAAATACGACCATTATGTTTCAGCCAACCATTTTCATGACGGTTCTGTGGATCATGATGCGTCCAATGTAATACTCCACCTTTTTCGTTATATTCATATTCCCCGTTAAATTCGACAATATCACCCTTTCTTAAATCTTCAATTTTTGGTGCTAAATCAATATTATGTGCTACTAAAATTGAAAGACCATTTTTTAATACCAAAATAAATTTCTGGTGTCTCGACCCATCATTATCTTCTCTTAAGATTGCTTTTACTCGACCACTACCCTGCACTTGAACGTTACTTTGTCTACGTTCATAAGCAGCCTTTATGGTATCTACTCCATCATTTGAAAGCGTCGTTTCAGTACGCTGATTCGCAGGTATGCTTGATGGTGTCGGATTGTTTTTATGCCCAGATAAGTCCAGACCCAAATATGCAGCAATCAATAAAACAATTATGCCACCAATACCTAGATTCTTTTTATTTGTCATCTTTAGATTCCGTTTTCAACAGAGATAAAAAAAGCCCCATAGGGGGCTTTTTTTGAAGATACGAATTACTTCGCAGCAGCTTGAGCAGCAGCAACTTCTTCAGCAAAGCTAAGTTCAGCTTTTTTCTCGATACCTTCACCAACTTCGAAACGTACGAAGTTAGCAACATTTGTACCAGTCGCTTTTAATACGTCAGCAACTTTTTTCTCGTTGTCGATAACGTACATTTGACGGTCAAGAGCAACTTCGTTTAAGTATTTCTCAACAGAACCAGTTACCATTTTCTCAACGATGTTCGCTGGTTTACCAGATTCTAACGCTTTCGCTTCAGCAATTTCTTTCTCTTTAGCGATAAGGTCAGCTGGAACAGCTTCAGCATTTACTGCTACTGGGTTGAATGCAGCAACGTGCATTGCAATACCTTTACCAGTGTCAGCATCACCAGTATAAGAAACTACAACACCGATTTTTAAACCGTGTTTATAGATAGCCAATTGTTCGCCTTCAACGATTTTCGCACGACGAACTTGGATGTTTTCACCGATTTTTTGAACAAGCGCGATACGAGCTTCTTCAACTGATTGGCCATCAGCTAATTTTAATTCAGCAATTTTAGCAGCATCAGTTTCGCCAGCAGCTAATGCAGCAGCAGCAACTGTGTGTGCAAAGTTAGAGAAGTTTTCGTCTTTAGCAACGAAGTCAGTTTGACAGTTTACTTCAACTAAGATCGCTTTATTACCGTCTTGAACGATAGTGATTGCACCGTCAGCAGCAATGTTGCCAGCTTTTTTAGCAGCTTTAGCTTGACCAGATTTACGAAGGTTATCAATAGCAAGTTCGATGTCACCGTTCGCTTCTGTTAATGCTTTTTTGCATTCCATCATTGCAAGACCAGTACGGTCACGTAATTCTTTTACCATGCTTGCAGTAATTGCAGTCATGTTGATCTCCTAAAATCGGTAGAAAATAAATCTGTTCAACAAAAACGGCCCAAAGAAACTCTGGGCCGTTTGCACTCTCGACGCTTAATTTGCCACCATTACATGTCGCAAAAATGACAAGCCTGCGTCAAAACGCATTAAGCCTCAGAAGCGTCTTTCGCAGCGTCATCGCCTTTTGCTTGAGCGTTCGCTTGAGATTGAGCGTATTCTTTACCAGCAAGAATTGCATCAGCCATAGCTGAAGCATATAAAGTTACTGCACGGATCGCATCGTCGTTACCAGGAATAACGTAATCTACGTTGTCTGGGTTAGAGTTTGTATCAACGATACCGATAACAGGAATACCTAAGTTTTTCGCTTCTTTGATTGCAATCGCTTCGTGATCAACGTCGATTACAAATAATGCGTCAGGTAAACCACCCATGTTTTTAACGCCGCCTAAAGAGCGCTCAAGTTTTTCCATCTCACGAGTACGTTCTAAAGCTTCACGTTTAGTAAGCTTAGCAAAAGTACCGTCTTGAGATTGAGTTTGAAGATCTTTTAAACGGTTGATAGATTGGCGAAGTGTTTTCCAGTTCGTCAACATACCACCTAACCAACGGTGATCTACGTATGGTTGACCAGCGCGTTGAGCTTGTTCACGGATGATGTTAGAAGCAGCACGTTTTGTACCAACGAACAAAACTTTGTTCTTTTTGCTTGCTAATTGGTTAGCGAAGTTCAAAGCATCATTTAACGCAGGAACAGTGTGCTCAAGGTTAATGATGTGAATTTTGTTGCGCGCGCCAAAAATGTATTGACGCATTTTTGGGTTCCAGAAACGAGTTTGGTGACCAAAGTGCGCACCTGCTTGAAGAAGGTCGCGCATGCTTACGTTGTAATCTGCCATTTTCTTTACCTTAAAAGTTGGGTTAGGCCTCCATATATCCGCATTCTCCACCTTTTTACGGGCACCCAGAGTAATGTGACGATATATGTGCGGATTTTTACTCCATCTATCAAAATTCTTCGTAAAAGATATTCACGAAAAGCATTTGATAAAATGGGCGGCTATTTATACCATAGACGCTTGTAAATTACCAAAAGTTTTTAGAGATCATGAACAGTACTTATACAGCTCCACGTCGATTAATCAAAACTCCAGATGAAATTGAAAAAATGCGCATTGCAGGACGACTGGCGGCTGAAGTTCTAGATATGATCAAGCCGCATATTAAAGCTGGTGTAAGCACACTCGAGCTTGATACGATTTGT
>NZ_POYH01000002.1:0-34326 GCF_002899995.1 Acinetobacter sp. AKBS16
CGCCGTAAGTTTTTGCACAAATTGTTGCAATCGCAGCAGTTAAAGTTGTTTTACCATGGTCAACGTGACCGATTGTACCCACGTTTACGTGTGGTTTATTACGTTCAAACTTGGCTTTAGCCATGATGATCTTCCTTTATTAACTACTCATGGAGGGTCGCTCCATGAGCACTTGGTTTTTAACTAAGAATTAGTTAGGGCTTATAGTAATCGAAAGATTACTCGTCGTCACCTTTTTTACCGCCAGCTTGGAATTTAGCGATGATGCCTTCAGCCACGTTACGTGGAGTTTCAGCATATTTAGCAAATTCCATTGAGTATGTCGCACGACCTTGAGACATAGAACGCATTTGAGTCGCGTAACCAAACATCTCAGCAAGTGGAACTTCTGCTTTAATTGCTTTTGTTCCACCAGGAAGATCGTCCATACCTTGAACCATACCACGACGACGGTTTAAGTCACCCATGATATCGCCCATGTAGTCTTCTGGAGTCTCAACTTCAACTTTCATGATAGGTTCAAGAAGAACAGGATCTGCTTTCATGAAACCATCACGGAATGCGTAAGAACCAGCCATTTTGAACGACAATTCGTCAGAGTCGACATCGTGGTAAGAACCGTCAAAAAGAACAGCTTTAACGCCTACAACTGGGTAACCAGCCAAGACACCATTCTTCATACGTTCTTGAATACCTTTGTCAACTGCACCGAAGAATTCTTTAGGTACTACACCACCAACAACTTCTTCAGCGAATTCGTATTCTTTACCAGCAGCTTCAACGTCAAGCGGTTCTAAACGAACATATACGTGACCGAATTTACCTTTACCACCTGTTTGACGTACGAATTTACCTTCTTGCTCAACAGTTTTCTTAATCGTTTCACGATAAGCAACCATTGGTTTACCGATATTCGCTTCAACACCGAATTCACGCTTCATACGGTCAACGATGATGTCAAGGTGAAGCTCACCCATACCAGCAATAATTGTCTGACCAGATTCTTCATCAGTGTGAACACGGAATGAAGGGTCTTCTTTAGCCAAACGGCCTAAAGCGATAGACATTTTTTCTTGGTCAGCTTTAGTTTTTGGTTCAACCGCTAACTGAATTACTGGATCTGGGAATTCCATACGTTCAAGTGTAATGATGTTTTTCTCATCACATAATGTATCACCAGTAGTAACGTCTTTAAGACCTACACACGCTGCGATATCACCTGCACGGATTTCATCAATATCTTGACGTTCGTTTGCGTGCATTTGCACGATACGACCGATACGTTCACGCTTAGATTTAACTGGGTTATAAACAGCATCACCTTGTTTAAGAACACCAGAGTAAACACGTACGAATGTTAAGTTACCTACGAATTTGTCGTTCATGATTTTGAACGCAAGCGCAGAGAACGGAGCTTCGTCAGATGCTTCACGAGACGCTTTAGTTTCGTCTTTATCGTCAAGGATACCTTCGATCGCTTTAACTTCTGTAGGTGATGGTAAGAATTCAATTACAGCGTCCAACATACGTTGAACACCTTTGTTCTTGAATGCAGAACCACAAAGCATTACTTGGATTTCAGAAGCTAATGTACGAGCACGTAAACCTGCGATGATGTCTTCTTTAGAAAGATCACCTTCTTCAAGGTATTTGTCCATTAACTCTTCAGAAGCTTCAGCAGCAGCTTCAACCATGTTTGTACGCCATTCTTGAGCAGTATCAACTAGGTCAGCTGGAATCTCGCCGTATTCAAACTTCATACCTTGAGAAGCTTCATCCCAGATAATTGCCTTCATTTCGATAAGGTCAACTACACCAGTGAATGTGTCTTCAGCACCGATTGGCACAACGATTGGCACAGGATTCGCACCAAGACGTGTTTTCATTTGTTCAACAACACGGAAGAAGTTTGCACCAGTACGGTCCATCTTGTTCACGAATGCTAAACGAGGCACTTTATATTTGTTAGCCTGACGCCATACAGTTTCAGACTGAGGCTGTACACCACCAACTGCACAGTAAACCATGCAAGCACCGTCAAGAACACGCATAGAACGCTCAACTTCGATTGTGAAGTCAACGTGTCCCGGTGTATCAATTACGTTGATACGGTGTTGTGGGAATTGGTTACCCATACCAGACCAGAAACAAGTTGTTGCAGCAGAGGTAATTGTAATACCACGCTCTTGCTCTTGTTCCATCCAGTCCATTGTTGCTGCACCGTCGTGTACTTCACCAATTTTGTGAGATACACCTGTGTAGAACAAAATACGTTCAGTTGTAGTTGTTTTACCTGCGTCGATGTGCGCAGAGATACCGATGTTACGGTAACGAGTAATTGGGGTTTGGCGAGCCATGATGTCTACATTCCTAAATGTTATCTTTAAAACAGGGCGCACCAATTAAATTGATGCGCACGAATACTCAAGCGGGGCAACTTAAATACCCGCAAAGCCCCCACTTTGGTAGAGAGCAATGTTGAATCTAGCTACTGTATGCATGAGTATTCTCCTGATTAGGGACTGTTTTATCCGCTTAGAAACGGTAGTGAGAGAAGGCTTTGTTAGCTTCTGCCATACGGTGCACGTCTTCACGTTTTTTGATCGCAGCACCTTTGCCTTCAGCTGCATCAAGCAACTCGCCAGCAAGACGTAAAGCCATAGTTTTTTCAGAACGCTTAGCAGCAGCATCTACTAACCAACGCATTGCTAAGGCAGTACGACGGGATGGGCGTACTTCCATAGGTACTTGATAAGTAGCACCACCAACACGGCGTGCTTTTACTTCGACCATAGGACGAACTTTTTCAAGAGTAGTCTCGAAAAATTCAACTGGGTCTACTTTGTTTTTTTCTTGAACGCGTTCTAAAGCACCGTAAACGATACTTTCAGCAATAGATTTTTTACCATCTTGCATTACGTGGTTCATGAATTTAGCGATTGTTTGGCTGCTAAATTTAGGATCTGGAAGGATCTCACGAGCAGCGACTACGCGACGTCTTGGCATTTTAATACACCTAATAATATGACACTTCAGGATGATCCAGCAGTTTGTACAAGTGTCATGTACACGACGCTGGCCTTACTATACGTCGCTTGAATTACAAATCTATGAAGAATTCAAACAAGCGAAACGCTAAAGGGCTTTTGGACTAGTTTCCCAGAATTACTTCTTAGGACGTTTAGCACCGTATTTAGAACGTGATTGGTTACGATCTTTAACACCAGCACAGTCTAAAGAACCACGAACGGTATGGTAACGTACACCCGGTAAGTCTTTAACACGACCACCACGGATAAGAACAACACTGTGCTCTTGTAAGTTATGGCCTTCACCACCGATGTAGCTAGATACTTCAAAACCTGAAGTTAAGCGAACACGGCAAACCTTACGCATAGCTGAGTTAGGTTTTTTAGGTGTAGTTGTATAAACACGTGTACAAACACCACGACGTTGTGGACAAGCCTTCAACGCAGGAACTTTGGATTTTTCAACCAAAGTCGTACGACCCTTACGGATCAACTGATTCGTTGTTGCCATATGGCAATTCTCCCGTTATTAAAAAACCTTAAAAAGAAAACACCTCTTTTTAAGGGCACATAATTGTAAGCCAAGATGCAAAAATGGTCAACATGGCAGCAGTTGCCAAATGTTGACCATATCAATGATTGACAGGATTATTTACAAATTTAAATAGGGGTGAAATTTAGTTTTCAAACCCTACCTTTGTAATTGTATTGTTAAGAGTACTTTTGCCCCTCTATAACGTCATCATTTTCTTCACTTTCAGGCTCTAATGCTGGCTTTTGTTCACTATGTTCATGTTCAACTACATGTTTCTCTGCAAGATGCTCAATTCCTTGGTGAACATTTTCTTGAACTTTCTCTTCGCTTTTTTCAGAAGTATTTGATTTGACCACAACAGATACTTTTGAAATTACATCATGATTTTCAATTTTATGATGCTGCGCAGCATGGACACTACCATTTTCACCCACATTTAAAAGACGTGGACTCGCTTTTTGAATTAGAGTTACCGCCGCATAGTACGCCTGTAATGGTGATAAATGCTCATTTGGATGTTCATTTAAATAATGTCTTGCTGCACCGAAAATAGCTTGTGCCTTATGGCCTACATCTTCTTGTAACTTCCAACTATAAACAGCACTAAGCACTGCACCAGCTACTGGAGTAAACTTGCCTACCACAGCAAGTTGCGGAACTTTATTTAACCAGTTCCATTTAAACTCACCATTTTCATCAACTAACCAGCTTTTTAAGGTTTCAATATCATTTGAAGAGCCAAGTACTTGCTGGAACTGTTGAATGTCTTGAGTCTCCAACATATTTCGTAAGGCTTTCAGTGCCAAGAGTAAAGTCTGCTTTTCCGCAATTAAGCTGATATCAACTTCTTTAAAAATAAATTCAACAACGTCTTGGTCAGTTGCTTCGGTTAAATCAAAGCCGTGTGATCTACCTGTTTGGTAAATTGTTCTCAAAACTAGGACTAATGAAACTGGAATATCTACGGCTGCTCCAACCATTCCAGATACGCCCGTAATTGCACCTTGAATACTGGCAATCAATTTATTTTGTTCAATAAGTGCCTGACTTAAACGTTGGGAGCGTGAGGTATCTTTTGTAAGCTCAAATAAGTCTTTAGCCCCCGCTTCTTCTAAAATTTTTTCAGTTAACGTACTTTTCGAACTAAAGTCATTCAACCAATCAAATAAATAGCTTGATATTTTTTCATTCCAGTCAGGTGAAATAAATGTAGCGATACCATTGACCTTTCTAAAATGGCGTCCAAATACCTGACGAGTAACTTTAGGTAAATGTTCACGTAACATTTGTTGTGGGCTTTCATACTGCTCCACTTCAAACGGACTTTTATTTCTGGCACTACCTTCTACTGTTTTGCCATTTGAAAGTGGCTCAACCAATTTACTTACCTCACCAATTTGACTTTGCTGCAAGATGTTTAAACCAGTAGAACTGAGCTTTTTAGCCACTCCGAAGACCTGAGAAAACAAATTGTCAGATTGATTATTATTAAATTTTGTCATCCAGTACCTCGATTTTTTAATTTATCTAATTAGAGATAAATACTAGGTGGAATGTGGATTTATCTCAACTTGAATGTGTGTATTTTAGTTAACCCTAAATGCAACATACTGTGTATTTGGTTATTTTTTTTAAATGCAAAATTGACATAAAGATTTGCCATAAGAAATAAAAAACCTTTCTGCTATCATGGTAGCAACGAAAACATGGGTCTACTGTTCTTACAGCTATATTCTCCTATCATTTAATAGCTGCTCATGATCATAGACTTTAAATATCACCATAAAGGGACCTGTAGATGAAACGTGTTGTAATCACTGGTATGGGTATTAACTCATGTATCGGTAACTCTTTAGAAGAAGTTACTCATTCACTTAAAAATGGAATCTCCGGGACACGTTTTAACCCAACTTATGCTGAACTCAATTTTAAAAGTCATGTCAGCGCTGCGGCAGAACAAGATTTTGACAATATTGATCGTAAATTAAAACGGTTCATGGGCGTATGTGCAATGTACGCTTATAACTCTGCTGTTGCAGCTGTTGAACATGCTGGCTTAAAAGCAGAAGATTTAGCAGATAATCCACGTTATGGTATTGCTGGTGGTTCAGGCGGTGGTTCAACTGCTTCTGTTGTAGAAATGACTGAGCTTTTAGAAACTAAAGGTGCTCGTAAAGTTGGTCCTTTCTTTGTTCCACGTAACATGACAAATACAATCACTGCAAACGTGGGTGTAGCATTTAAACTTCAAGGTATTGCTCACTCAATTGCAAGTGCTTGTGCAACTTCTGCAGACGCAATTGGTTATGCATATAACCTTATCGCTCTAGGCAAACAAGACCTTATGCTTGCTGGTGGTGGTGAAGAAGATCACTGGTCTCAAAGCCTATTGTTTGATGCAATGGGTGCTTTGTGTTCTAAATACAACGACACACCTGAAACAGCGTCTCGTCCATATTCTAAAGACCGTGACGGTTTCGTTATTGCTGGCGGTGGCGGTTTCGTTGTTCTTGAATCTCTTGAACATGCTCAAGCACGTGGTGCAAATATTCTTGCTGAAGTTGTTGCTTATGCTGCAAACAGTGACGGTGCTGACATGGTCGCTCCAAGTGGTGAAGGTGCAACTCGCTGTATCTTGATGGCTCTTGAAGAAGCGAAACAACACGGCGTAGATAAAATTGACTATGTAAATACGCATGGTACTTCTACACCAGCAGGTGACGTGACTGAGCTTAAAGCAATGGAACGTGCTTTCGGTGAAGGTAAAGTTCCACCACTTAGTTCAACTAAATCTATGACTGGTCACAGCTTAGGTGCTGCTGGTGTTCATGAAGCAATTTACTCTGTATTAATGCTTCAAAATGACTTTATCGCGCCAAACATCAACGTGACTGAGCTTGATGAAGGTACTGAAGGCTTTGATATTGTGCTTGAAAAACGTGATACAAAATTGAATACTGTAATGAGTAACAGTTTTGGCTTTGGCGGTGTTAACGCTTGCCTAATTTTCAAGAAGTGGGATGCATAATCCCGCGTAGGATTATCGATGGATGCACCTTCTGATGCCTTTTTGTGGGTAAAAGCATTACATATTATTGCTGTGGTTTGTTGGTTCGCTGCTTTGTTCTACTTACCACGTCTTTATGTTTACCATGCAATGAGTGATGATGCTACAAGCCATCAACGCTTTGAAGTAATGGAACGTAAGTTGTATCGAGGTATTATGTGGCCATCTATGATTGCCACATTAATTACCGCTCACTTTCTCGTAGATTGGGGTGATGCAACTAGACATTACCATGAAGCCACTTGGTTTTATCTAAAAGTTGGATTAGTGGCTTTATTAGTGATTTACCATTTAGTTTGTGGTTACTATCGCAAAAAGCTTATTGGAAATGCTCACTACAAATCACATAAGTTCTGGCGTTTCTTCAATGAAATGCCAACCTTAATTTTATTTGCTGTTGTGATTTTAGTTGTTGTAAAACCTCAGTTTTAACTGGGGTTTTTTATTATCTAGGACTCTCATCTCATTCTCTTATGCATTTTACTGACTCAACCTATTCATAATTTATTATTCAGAGCAAAAGACTTTTATACCAGTCTTAATACATTCTTATAAAAACATCTCATCTTTTTTATAAATTCAAACAACAGAAAGGATAAAGCATGAAAAGTCTGGCTTTTATTCATCGTAACGATACTCGCTTTGCGATCGGTGATTTTTATCCAGTTCTTTCTGTTTTTTCCTACCATGAGTTAGGCAATACCCTCTCACCCTTCTTACTACTCGACCATTTAGGTCCCGGAAAAATTGCACCTTCTATGAAACGTAGAGGAGTTAATGATCATCCCCATCGTGGATTCGAAACGGTAACACTTGTTTATGCAGGTGAACTGGAACATAAAGATTCATCTGGTGGAGGTGGATTTATAAGTGCTGGCGATGTGCAATGGATGACCGCAGCCTCTGGTGTGATTCATCGGGAATTGTTTAGTGAAGAGTATTCTCGATCTGGTGGTCCCTTTGAAATGATTCAACTTTGGGTCAATTTACCAGCAGCAAATAAAATGAATTCTCCGCGCTATCAAAGTTTAAAGAAAGCTGAAATACCGATGGTGAAACTGGAAAATGAAGCTGGATTTGTACGTATTATTGCAGGGCAGTTTAAGCATGTTATGGGCCCTGCACTTACTCACACTCCTATTACCGTATTAGATGTAGAGCTCCAGGCAGGTCAACAAGCTGCCTTCCCTGCTCAATCCGGTGAAACAGCTTTAGTTTATTTACGTTCAGGTCGGGCACAATTTCATAAAGATGAAGACGTTTTAGAGGAACAAGGCCTAGCAGTCATGTCAAACCAAGGAGAGCATTTCTCTATTACTGCCCTGCAAAGCTGCAAATTACTTATTTTGACAGGACAACCCATCGCAGAACCGATTAATGGTCATGGTCCATTTGTAATGAATACTTATGATGAGATTTTACAAGCCTATGATGATATTAAAAATGGAAGATTTGCCAAGTAAAACAAACCAGCTGCCGCATGAGAAACAAATGTCAGTTATTTGCGTCTGTCTTTCAACATAGTTGATGTATGTTATGCTACAAACCAATAGATGAACTTATTTATTAGCAAAACTATGTTCACTCTCAACGCTTTTAAAATTGTCATATATCGACAATTTATTATTTTCACCCTTTTTATATTTCGTCACTTAAAAAGCTATCCGATTCGATTTCTTACACCTGAAGAAAAAGCTTTAGCACAAAGGGTGTTTGGGAGTTTGCTAGATTGTGAACGTCCTAAAATTATTGCTACTCGTTACTTACCGTGGCAAGCGCATGGAATTTTGATGGCTCCAAATGGGAATATATACGTCAATCTTTCTGACTACAGCAGTAATTACGCGCTAGAGTCTAAATTCATACAAGGGATTTTTATTCATGAGCTAGCTCATGTTATGCAATACCAACGAGGTATTCATGTATTACTAAAAGGTGCGTTACTGCAATCTGCCTACTATCTGAGTTTTAAGTATTACAATCCTTATAAATATACTTATCATCCTCAGAAAGCATTTAGTTCTTACAATATTGAGCAGCAAGGAGAAATTGCTAGAGATATCTGTTCAGGTAAACTGCCAAATATCATTTGTTTACCTCAACTTGATTTGTAACCAAATAATCCAGTTTGTTTTCAACGTAACTTTTTTGCTAACTTATCAATAGAAATTTGATAAACAAAAAACATAAAAATAAAGTTGAGATCTAAATTTATTAATGTCAAATTATTGAAAATAAGTATAAAAACTTATTTCAAATTTTTGAGCGATAAGGCAGTATACAAACAATAAAAATAATGAAGCTTGTTTCTATTGTATACAGAAAATCTCGTTATTTTTACGCAGAAAATATGTGATTGGTATATATTATTGATCTTGACATTTTTGTTTACTATTTTACGTGTTTATTATCGTGCTATACACATCGTTGAAAAATTATATCCATAAAAATCAACACTATGTGTATTTATATTCGTTATGATCTAGGATTAGGTTTGAATGAAAAGTTTTAAAGTTGCCCTTGCTCAGTTTTCTCCGCATATTGGCAATATTGACTCAAACACCCAAAAGATGATTGAGCAAGCAAATCAGGCGAAAAAACAAGACGCTGACCTGATTATTTTTCCTGAGCTTTCTGTGATTGGTTATCCAGCTGAAGACTTATTGTTACGTCCAAATTTAAATAAGCGGATGCAAAAGGCTTTTGCTCAACTTAGTGAAGTTAAAGATATTGTGATGGTTTTCGGCTTCGTAAACCAGACAGAAGATGGCCAACGCTATAATTCAGCTGCTGTCATGAAAGACGGTCAGGTTTTAGGTGTCTTCAATAAACATAACTTGCCAAACTATGGCGTTTTTGATGAAAAACGTTATTTCCAAAAAGGCCATCAGCACTTGGTATTTGAGTACTTAGGCCATAAGTTTGGTGTACTCATCTGTGAAGATATCTGGTCAATCAATACAGTAAAACAATTAAGCCAATTAAATGTTGATACTGTACTTGTGCTTAATTCATCGCCATATGAAGTGGGTAAACCACAGCATCGTAAACAGACATTAAGTGAGCTTGCAAAGCAGCTTCATTTAAATATTGTTTATGTTAACCAAGTTGGTGGACAAGATGATTTAATTTTTGATGGTACAAGTTTTGTCAGCAATCAAAATGGTGAAATTGCTTTACAAGCACCTAGCTTTAAAGAAGATCTCTATATTGCTGAATTTGACCGCGATACAAAATTATATAAAGTTGTCGAGTCTGCTCCTGCACTAGAAACTTTTGCAGAGATCTATCAAGGTCTAGTCATGGCAACACGTGACTATGTAGAACGCTCAGGTTTTCCTGGAGTAATTTTAGGTCTTTCTGGTGGTATTGACTCTGCCCTTACGCTTGCTATCGCAGTTGATGCAATCGGTGCAGAGAGAGTTCAAGCTGTGATGATGCCATATACTTACACTTCTCAAATTAGTGTAGAAGATGCAGCGGAACAAGCTCGCCGTATGGGCGTGACTTTCGGTATTGCCGAAATTCATTCAATCGTAAATAGCTTCATGCAAACTTTGTATCCGTTCTTTGGTAATTCACCAGCCGATGCGACTGAAGAAAATTTACAAGCGCGCGCTCGTGGCACATTGCTTATGGGCTTATCTAACAAGTTTGGTAATTTAGTTCTTTCTACAGGTAATAAATCTGAACTTTCAGTTGGCTATTGCACACTTTACGGTGACATGGTGGGTGGCTTTGCTGTTCTCAAAGATGTTTATAAAACAATCGTGTTTGAATTAGCAAAATACCGTAATAGCTTAAGTGAAACTCCGGTTATTCCTGAGCGTGTAATTACTCGCCCACCTTCAGCAGAACTGCGGCCAGATCAAAAAGACCAAGACTCTTTACCAGCGTATGATGTATTGGACGCTATCCTTTATGCATACATTGAAGAAGATTTAGGTCAGGCAGACATTATTGCCAAAGGTTTTGATAAAGAAGTTGTTGAAAAAGTCATCCGTTTAGTTGATCGTAATGAATATAAACGTCGTCAAGGTGCGATTGGCCCGAGAATTACTTCTCGTGCATTTAGTCGCGAACGACGTTATCCGATTGTCAACGGTTGGACAGCGAATGACTGAGCAGAAAAACTCATCAAAAACTACAGCACTTGCTCAAGCACTTTTGCTTGAGCAGGTGGAATTTTTCAAAAAACAATTATCTATAGAAAACTCACCTATTTATTTCCGGCAATTTATTCAGCTTTTTATGCAACATGCCGATGAAATTAAACTTTATGAAGTTGTGGATTTAGAACAATTACAAGCCGTTGTGAAACGCTATGCTTTTGAAATGCAGCTTGGTGCAGGCTTGCTTGAGTTTATTGGGGAAATTGCACAGCGTATTTATTTATCTGCCATGAAATCTCCAGTTCAGCTACAAGACTTGGTATCCGATCACCAGTTTGAAATGTGGCTTTCCAAGTTTTTGGAAATGGAGCATATTCCACATTATCTCAATCAGTTTTTAAGAACTAGCCCATCTGTCCAACAGCTTTGCCAATATATTGCCACTTCAACCTTAGAACAAAAATTACCAAAATTTCTAACGGCATCTAGAGTGGATGACTACCATTTTGAATGGCAACATAAACTCAAAAAATTCTCTTTTTTACAGCAACAACGTCTTGAGCATAAGCTTGAAACGTGGATTGCCAGCTTTATTCATGAACAACTGACAGAATTAAGCCTTTTATCGGCTGAAGATTTAGAAAGCTTAGTACGTCATATCTGGGAAGATATTAGACATAAAAAAATCTATGAGTTTATGAAACAGCTCACTCCTCTCGATGTTGAGGAGTTCTTTGTTTTAATTTATGAATACTGGAAAGAATTACGACAGTCACAATTTATGCAAGGTCTTATTTTGTATGGTGTCGAAGTTTTTTATGATTTTTATAAAGACCAGAGTTTATTTGAAGTATTAAGTGCAATTGGTTTATCCGAAACTGACTTACAAACTGAAGCTTTACGTTTTTATCCAAAAGTTATGGATGCCTTTAATGAACACGGTATTTTGGAACCGTTACTTCAAGCGCTCTTAGCTCCTTTTTATCAAAGCTCAAAAACACTCGATATAATTGAAAAACATTTTAGTGAGTAAAAAATAGATAAAAAGAAACCACGCAGGAGCGTGGTTTTTAAAATGGTGGCTATGACGAGACTTGAACTTGTGACCCCCGCATTATGAGTGCGGTGCTCTAACCAACTGAGCTACATAGCCGTAAACTGTGTGCGCATTATCTATAGTTCTGTATAACAGGTCAATACTTCAAAACTCTTTATGCCCACCAAATGAACAAATATGATTCAGATCACCATTATTTGTTCATTTTTTAGCAAATTCTTACTTTAAGCAATTGATCGGCCACAGAAATATATTAAAGATCTAATACCAATTTTTTACCTTTTGCTCGTGATACACAAATCATCATACTCTTTTGTGAAGCTTTTTCGGCATCACTTAAGTATTGATCGAAGTGTTCTGCTTCACCTTCTAAGATAGCGGTTTCACATGTACCACAAACCCCTTCTCTGCATAGACATTCCACATCAATATTTAATGTCTCGATGGCTTGTAAAATAGTCTGGTTACTTTGTACTTCAATTTCCTGATTAGATTTGGCAAGTACCACCGTAAATGCTTCACCATCTTCAGGAACTGTTGAGGCAAATTGTTCCCAATGAATGTATTCATCGCGGTAACGGTGCTTGTTACAACAATCAATCACCGCATCAATCATAGGTTTAGGTCCACATACATATACATGTGTGCCTTTGGGTTGCGATGAAATTAATTCATCTAAATTAAGCATGCTGCCTTCTGAGTCAACATAACTAAATACATGCCCTGCATGTTTCTGTGTTAGCTCATCAAGTAAAGCTGCATGTTCAGGTGAACGGTAAGCATAGTGCAGCTCATACTCTGCTCCACGTGCTGCCAGCTCATCCATTTGAGGTAAGAATGGTGTAATACCAATACCACCAGCTATCAAGATATGTTTATTGCCTGTTTCAGCTAGCGGGAATAAATTTTTTGGTTCTGAAATCTGGATTTCACAGCCTTCATTGCACTGATCATGCATGAAAACTGATCCACCCTTACCTTCCACATCCTTACGAACGCAGACTTGGTAAGTTGATAAATCTTGCGTACAGCTCATCAATGAGTAGGCATTGGAAAGTTGTTCATTCATTTTGACAATAATATGGCTTCCCCCACTAAATCGAGGAAAGTTCTGCCCATCTTGACGTTTGAACGTAAACCGTTTGATTAAAGGGGTTAGCTGTTCCACACGAGTAACAACCGCTGGGAACATTTCATAATGACTCGCCATATTAGAATCCTTCTTTTACCGCATATTTTTGTTGTTAGGGCTTATCCTTAAAGCCCTAAACACATGTATTTAATGGTCATGAATTCTTCAAGACCATATTTTGAGCCTTCACGCCCAACACCTGATTGTTTCACACCGCCAAATGGTACAACTTCATTTGAAATTGCAGTGGCATTCATACCGACCATTCCATATTCAAGCTGTTCTGACACTCGCCATAAACGTGAAATATTTTCGCTATAAACATACGCAGCCAAACCAAAGATAGTGTCATTTGCTTGAGCAACCACATCTGCTTCATCTGTAAAGCGAATGAGCGGCGCAACTGGACCAAAAATTTCTTCTTGGACAATTTCCATTGTACGGTCAACGTTAGTTAAAACTGATGGTTCGTAAAAGGTTTGTCCTAAAGCATGCTGCTTACCACCACAGGCAATCTTAGCGCCTTTGCTCACTGCATCATCAATTAACTGCTGTGCTTTCAAAACTGCCTTTTCATTAATTAATGGGCCAATTTGTACGCCATCTTCAAGTCCATTACCGACTTTAAACTTTTGTACTTCTTGTACAAACTTCTCGGCAAAAGCTTGATAAATATTGTTATGTACATAAATGCGGTTAGCACAAACACAGGTCTGGCCTGCATTACGGAACTTGGCAAAAATCGCGCCTTGTACAGCTTTATCTAAATCGGCATCATCAAACACAATCAGAGGAGCATTTCCGCCCAACTCAAGCGCCAATTTTTTAATGGTGCTTGAACACTGCTGCATCAATAAACGGCCCACTGGCGTTGAACCAGTAAAAGTTAACTTCTTCACTTTTTCATGTGAAGTAAATACCGAGCCAATTTCTTGAGATTTACCAGTAACAACATTAATCACACCAGCTGGAATACCTGCTTTTTCTGCAAGCTTTGCAATCGCTAATGCACAGTAAGGTGTTTCATTGGCTGGCTTAATCACGACCGTACAACCCGCTGCTAGAGCTGGCGCTGCTTTACGGGTAATCATGGCAATTGGGAAATTCCACGGCGTAATCGCAGCCACCACACCCACAGGTTCTTTACTGATAATAAAGCGCTGCTGGTTATTTACGGTTGGAATCACATCACCATAAATACGCTTGCCTTCTTCGGCAAACCATTGAATAAATGATGCAGCATAGCGAACCTCGCCTTTTGCTTCTGCTAAAGGCTTGCCTTGCTCAATGGTCATGATTAAAGCAAGTTCATCGGTATGATCGAGAACCAGTTTATGCCAAGCCAATAAGATATCAGCACGGTTTTGTGCCGTTAAAGCTTTCCAACTTTGTAAAGCCGTATAGGCAGCTTCAACTGCTTGGGTTGCCTCTACCGCTCCCATATTAGGAATTGTGCCAATTTCTTCGCCTGTAGCTGGATTACTCACCGGAACAGTCGCATTCGACTGTGCAGCTAGCCATTGCCCATTAATATAGGCTTGTTGCTGAAATAGTTCAGTACTTTGTAAACTCGACATATCGTCTTCCTAACTGAAGAATCAGGTGTAAGTCATCTTTACACCTGAATAAATCCCTTTGTTTTTATTGATGGTACTGCGCCACAAGATGTTGGAAGTAAGCAATACCATGCTCACTGATACCAGAACGTTGCTTGTCAGTCATGATACGGCCTTGACCACGATAACCACGTGATTTCAAACCACGTTGTACGCTCTCTACCAAGTTCAAATCTTCCGGACGGAATACATTGCGATACCACTCAATCAAATCTTTTTGATCTTGAGTCAGTTCTTCGTTAGTGAAGTAAATATCGTAATGCTGCAAAGTTGTTTCTGCATCAACAGGGAATTCATAAATAACTGTCATGAAGTTGCTGCCTGGTGGTACGTTGAACATGGTGCAAGGCCAAGTCCAGAAACCATGAAACTCAGGATCTGTTACTGATGGATCAAGTTTGAATGACTTCTCAGATGAACGTGCAAAGCCATATTGCAATGTCCAGTTTTGATGTGTTGTATGCCAGTATTTATCGACTTGTACAGAGTCAGCAAAGCCTGGATGTGCAGGTCCACAGTGGTAGCATTCCATATAGTTATCAACAATCACTTTCCAGTTTGCTGGTGTTTCTGTCACAAAGCGTGCTGCCAATTTTAAATCTTTAATCACACCACATGCTTGATTTAAACGTTCAGCAAAGCCCGGTAGCTGGTCTTCTACACAAGTCGCATTTTCATCCATATTAATAAATACGAAACCTGCATATTCTTCGACTTTTAAAGGCACCATGCTTGAGTTTTCTTTATCGAAAGATTCAACGTGGTCACAGTTACGTGCCAATGCCAAGCTACCGTCTAGCTTAAACGTCCATGCATGATATGGGCAGGTAATTACATTTTTTGCTTTACCACTACCGCTTAAAAGTTCATGACCACGGTGCGGACATACATTATAAAAAGCTCGTAAAACGCTATCTTTACCACGAATGATGACAATATTTTCACCAATCACTTTACGGGTAATATAGTCATTTGGCTGAGCCAACTCACTACCATGTGCAACGCAAATCCAGCTTTTAGCAAAGATAGCCTCTTTCTCGTGCTCAAAAACTTGAGATGAAGTATAGAAAACTTTAGGGAAAGTCCATGCAACATCTGGGTTTGCGCAAAAATCTTCAGGTAATTTTTCAACTGCACTCATGTTTTTACTCCATTAAATTCTTTTCGTCCAAATGACTCGATATTACATTGATGTCTTTTCGGCACTGCTCAACATGCGGTGTATTGCACTTAGCATGTTTTGATATAAATGTTGAACTTCCGGACAGTCACGCATCAGACGTAAACTGCCATGTAATAAACCTTTACCTAAATGAAACTCGTTAGGGATGCCTGCTTGTTCCAGTTTTTGGGTAAAGAGATAACCGTCATCACTTAAAGGGTCATATTCTGCAACAGCCACAAAACTTGTAGGCATATCTGAAAAGTCCGTCGCCAATAAAGGGGCTAGACGTAAATCCTGCCAATCTTGTGAATTCGGTGCATATTCCTTTAAATAAAAATGCATATCTTCTGTCGTTAACAACGGCGCATGGGCGTGCTTTTGTGCGGATGCAGTATCAAATGCTGTCGTTAAACATGGATAAACCAATACCAGCCCTTGAGCTTGTAAACCACTATGTTGTAGTTCCACTGCAAGGGCAGCCGCTAAATTACCGCCCGCGCTATCACCTGCTAGCACAATATTTTCACTATCGATTTGCCAAGCTGAACCATGTTGTTTAAGCCAGTGATACACTGCTAAACAATCTTCAAAGGCCGCTGGAAAGCGATGCTCTGGTGCCAAGCGGTAATCTACACTAATAACAACCGCATTTAAGTCCTTACACAAATAACTGGTAATAAACTCATGTGAATCGAGTCCACCCACCATCCAACCACCACCATGTAGATACAACACACATGGCCAACCAGACTCAGGTCGATTTGTTTTTGGTAAATACACACGAACAGGCACAGGATGCTCTTCATTTGCAATCACTCGATCTTCTACATCTAACTTGTCATCACGTGGCAAAGTGTAGTGTCGGCACATGGCATCATATGCCGCACGGACTGAGTCAATATCTGCATCTGCTGGTGAATAAATGCTGCTCCAATACACAAGGCTTTGCATTTCTTCACTTAAGGCATAAGTAGCCTGTTCATATGTCGTCATTACCGTTCCTTCTAGCTGGTTTTTCTATCCAGTTTGATTGAGCTTGCAAGCTCAAGCTGCATCCGTTTTGCATGTTCATCTTGAGTCTGGTTTAAACCAATTTCCTGATCATCATAACCTTGTTGCTCAATTAAATGTGATGGGACTTTGGCATAATCCTGTATGAGCCATTTCACTAAGCCATAGGTCTGAATCAGAATAATCACGATGAATGGTAAAGCCGTCACAATAGTTGCCGTTTTCATGGTGTCTAATGGTGCTTTACTAAAGATCATGGCAATTGGAACTAAGGTCAGCATGACACACCAGAACAAACGTGCATTTGGCGATGGATCTTGCCCTTCACTTAAACCGCGTGTACATGTTGCTGAAACCGCATACCCGACTGCATCCATATGCGCTGCCAAGAACACCACCATAATGCCGAGGAAAATCCACATCATGAGTTTTCCGGCAGGTAACAGACTAAGCAATTGACCAATCGCAACCTCACCACCTTGTTGGCTCAAGATTTGTGGCACATTTACAGCTCCATGAATAAAGCTATAAACGCTGTAATTTTCAAATACTCCAAAGATGAACCAAAGCCCGACACTGCCACCAATGACCATGGCAAAGATCACTTCTTTAATGGTACGACCTTTAGAAACACGCGTTACAAAGAGTGCCACACCCGGTGCATATGAAATCCACCATAACCAGTAGAAAACAGTCCATTCACGAGTAAACTTGCCATCACCCATTGGGTCGGTAAACAAACTCATATCAACAAAGTTGGTTGCCATTAACCCGAAACTCATTAATGAATTATTCAAAATGAATTGAGTCGGACCAAAGCAAAGTACATAAATTGCAAATAACACTACACCCAAGCACACCATATGGCTTAAACGCTGCATGCCCTTGTCCATACCTACATATGAACTGAGTGCGAACAGAACTGAAACTGCCAAAATAATGATGACCTTGGTCATAAAGGTATTTGGAATACCTGTGAGCTGAGACAAAATATTGGTAAATGTCACGGCAGTGAGTACCAATGAAATCGTCAATGCGCCAAACATACAAAGCAAAAACATTAAGTCGACCAAACGACCAACCACTCCAGTTGATTTAAAGCCTGTCACAGCCTCAATCACTGAAGCTAAACTTAAACCCTTGTTTTTTCTCACATGGTAGCTGTAGCACAAAGAAATTGATGCCAAAGCATAAATTGCCCAAGCACTTAAGCCAGAGTGAAAAAACGAGTAAGCCACGCTATATTTCAATGCTTCTGCTGACTCAGGCGGTAAGCTCAAACCCGGAGTTTGATAATAGTAGGCCCAGTCCAAAAAGCCCCAGTACAATGTAGAAGACCCAATACCCGACAAGATGAACATAAAAATCCATGACATCGTGGTGTATTGAGGTTTTCCTTCTCCAAGCTTAATTTTTCCGTATTTACTAAAGGCAAGACCAAAAGTAAAAATGATAGCTAAAAAAGCAAACAGTAATACTGGGGTTGTAAATACCGATGTCGTCCACTGCATCCACGTTGCAGCAATCTTTATCGATTCTTGCGAATAAATCGCCAAACCAGCAACTGAAATAAATACAAACAGTAAGCTGGTTACGGCAAGGAATTTATCCGTATAAATTTTTGTGTTTTGATTATCCATATCCATACATCCATTTTTGGATGGCGTTATTCCATAGCGAATACGTCCATTTTAGTTTGGGCTACACATGATGCAATTGCATCTCCTACCTCATAAGTCTTTGCCTGACCGCCGATATCGGCTGTTTTTGGGCCATTAATTAATACATTCTCAATCGCCTGCATAATATCTTGACCCGCTTGGATACAGCGCTCGTCTTCTTCTCCAAAGAATTCGAACATCATGGCACCCGACCAAATCGCAGCGATTGGGTTGGCAATTTGTTTACCGTAAATATCTGGTGCTGAACCATGGACAGGTTCAAACAGTGATGGAAATTTTCTTTCTGGGTTTAAATTTGCAGAAGCTGCCAAACCAATGGTTCCCGTACATGCAGGACCTAAATCGGAAAGAATATCGCCAAATAAATTCGATGCCACAACCACATCAAAACGTTCAGGTTGTAAAACAAAACGAGCCGCTAAAATATCAACATGCTGTTTATCAGCTTGAATTTGTGGATACTGTTTTGCCATCGCATCAACGCGCTCATCCCAGTACGGCATGCTCACTGCAATACCATTTGACTTGGTCGCTGCGGTAATTTTTTTCGCATCTCGCTGATTTGCAAACTCAAATGCATAACGCAAAATTCGGTCTACGCCATGACGTGTAAATACGGCTTCTTGTAAAACAAACTCGCGGTCTGTTCCTTCAAAAGCTTTACCGCCAATCGCTGAGTATTCACCTTCACTATTTTCACGAACCACGTAGAAGTCGATATCGCCCGGTTTTTTACCTACCAATGGACATTTCACACCCGGCATTAAGCGCACTGGACGTAAATTCACATATTGGTCAAAACCACGACGGAACTGGAGCAGCGAACCCCAAAGCGAAATATGGTCAGGCACTTTATCTGGCCAGCCTACAGCGCCAAAATAAATTGCATCGTAGCCCTGCAAAGTTTCAAACCAGTCATCTGGCATCATTTTGCCGTGCTCAAGGTAGTAATCACAGCTTGCCCAATCGAAAGCATCTAACTGAAGATCAATGCCGTACTTCTCTGCTGCTGCCTTTACAACCTTAATACCTTCTGGTAGAACTTCTAAACCAATGCCATCGCCTGCAATCGTGGCAACTTTATATCTTTTTGCCATAAGCTTCCTTCACACCTTCGACTAATATCCTTGTATGGCTTAAACATGATGTTTTAAGCAAAAATGATCAACAACAGAACTATCACTCCAATGGACACGGATCGTGAATAATCTACCTAACCTATCGGATTTAAAGGTTTTTTGCACAGTCGCCAAACTAAAAAGTTTTGTCGAATCTGCTGAGGAACTCGGGACATCGCCAGCTTTTATTAGCAAGCGAATTAATATTTTAGAAAACACGTTGAGCTGCAAACTTTTTCACCGCAGTACACGTCACGTTAGCCTGACAGAAGATGGCAAACTCATTCTTGAGAGAGTTTCAAATATTCTTGAAGAATTTGATGAAGTTTGTGAACTGGTCAATAACCCGCTCAGTACGCCTACGGGTCGTATGGATATTATTAGTAGCTTTGGTTTTGGCAGAAAACATGTCGCACCAATTTTGTCTAAATTAATGATGCTGTATCCAAAACTACAGATTCATTTTGATACCATCGACAACACCAAAGACCTGATTCAACACAGTATTGATTTAGACATTAGAATTGGTAATGAAATTGCACCCAATATGATTGCGAAGAAGCTGGCTTCTAATTTTCGTATTTTGTGCGCGTCACCGAGTTATTTACTTAAACACGGCGTACCTGACAGTATTGAAGATTTGCAAACACATGACTGTTTAACAATTAGTGAACGCGACCAATCCTCGGTTTTATGGAAATTTAGGCATGCTTCCGAAGATGTCTCAGTGCATATCAAACCCCGCTTTGTTTCAAATAACGGTGAAATTATTCATCAACTTGCTATAGAAGGTCACGGTATTATTTTCCGCTCGATTTGGGATGTTGCAGATGAATTGATTACCGGCCAACTTCAGCATATTTTGCCTGAATACTGGCAAGATGCAGATGTCTGGGCTGTTTATCCATCACGACTCAAAAGCTCCTCCAAACTGCAAACCTGTATTTTGTTTATTCAAAACGAATTGCTCAATCGTTTACAGCATGTGCAAAACCTAAGCCGTGGACAACTTATTTCACCAGCCGTCAAACGAGAGCCACCGCCTGAAAAAGTCTTTCTATAAAAAAAGCCCTAAGTGGGCCTGTTCACTTAGGGCAATAGTTTACTTTTAACTTCTAGAAATAATATCCAATTGAAAGATAAAACAGTTTATCCCAATCATTACTGCTACCTTGTGCAAGGCCATTTGCCCCACCACCTACCATTGGATCATTTTTACTCATAATATATTCACCCTGAATACCAATGGCTTTGTAATTAAAATAAACGCCTGCAATTAAACGCTCAGAGTCTTTATATCCATCCTCATCTTTGAAAAAGCGGCTATGAGAGATATAGGGCTTAATATTTTCAAGTTTGTGGAATGGCTGAGCAAAGGTATAGTTAATTTCATTGACCAGATATTTTCCTTTGTTAGCAACTTGATACGGGTAATCAAATGCTCCAATGGTTGAGCTATTTGGCAATAAATTATCGCCATTAGTGACATCTTGCTTACCTGCTAAGAACATCCATTGCCATGCTTGATATTGCGTTTGAGCAAATACATTCCATGATTTGCGGTGTCCATCTTCATCTGTTCTTTTATTTTCTAAATCTGAATACCAAACTGAACCACCTAACTCGGTCGAAAATTTTTGAGCTTTATCAAGCTCAAATTTTCTAGAGGCCCGTGCAATCCACATATTTTTTTCTTCAATATTGGTTCCTGTAGTTAAATCATCAGCTTCAACGAAATTACCACTATATCGGCTTGAGTCTTTTGATGTCCCCTTATAATTTCCTCCATCAGTTGGATAGAATCCTAAGGTTAAATTGTATTTGTCATCTGCAAATTTATATTTAATCCCCAGATTATCAATATCTTCTAAACCAACGGTATTTAAAAGCGTTTCGTAATAACTACTTCCCCAAAATTCACCAAAGCCAAAATCAACAGGCTGCACACCTGCCGTGACTCTTTGTTGGTCAGATAACTTATACCCTACCCAAGCTTTTTTTAGAAAAATCGCATCACACAAGCGATCATATTGATAACAGCGAGCATCTGCCCCTGCAATCCAGTTTGGGTTTTCATAACCCAACACTAATTTAATATCAGTAAGTCGCCAGTCATCATTTTGGGAACCTTCATTCACCCCGACCACATAATCTTTATGTAAATAACGAGAACGTACTGCGCCAGACACTTTAAATTGACCCGAATCTAAAGTTGGATCACCCCAACTCAAATCAGCTGCAGAGACTTGTGCTCCAGCAGTTAAACTTAGAATTCCTAAAAATAATAATGACCTTTTCATGTCTTCAACATCCTTGTTAAGTGTTATAAGAACATGAAGAAATTGGCTTAGACAAACAATGCCAGAACTATGAAGTCGGTCTTTACAAACTGTGTTTAATCAAAAAAACAAGCATAAAAAAAGACCACGCAGGAGCGTGGTCTGTAAAATGGTGGCTATGACGAGACTTGAACTTGTGACCCCCGCATTATGAGTGCGGTGCTCTAACCAACTGAGCTACATAGCCGTAAACTGTGCGCGCATTATCTTAGCTTCTTAACCGCGCGTCAAGAAAAATTTTCAATAAAATGAGGTGAAGTGAGCCTATAAGCCGGGTTCTGTCGAGGATGGTCATTCCTCTAGGCGTACAATCACTCATACGCTCAAGCGACCTACCCGAATCCAGTACGGGCCGCACCTAGGATTCCTATTTGGTCTTGCTTCTGGTGGGGTTTGCCATGCCGTGAACTGTTACCAGACACGCGGTGCGCTCTTACCGCACCCTTTCACCCTTACCTCACGAATGAGGCGGTCTACTCTCTGCTGCACTTTCCGTCGGCTTTCACCGCCCAGGCGTTACCTGGCACCCTGCCCTATGAAGCCCGGACTTTCCTCTCCTGCTTCAGTCACGGAGACCTCCACAGCAGCGACCATCCGGCTCACTTCGAGGGCGCATATTAACAAATTTATTGACTAATTGCTTGTGCTTTTTTGAGCAATTAATCTTTTATATTTGTCGAGTAACTGTTCTTCCGTTTCCTCATGCTGCGGATCTTTTGGAATACAGTCTACTGGACAAAATAATTGGCACTGTGGCTGGTCATGGTGACCAACGCACTCTGTACATAAATCCGGATTGATTTCATAAATCACTTCGCCCATAAAGATCGCTTCATTAGGGCAAACTGGTTCACAAACATCGCAGTTTATGCATTCATCAGTGATATATAACGACACGTTACCAACCTTGTTGATGTTTACGTTCAAAAGCTTCAACCACAGCTTGCGGAACAAACTTGGTTACATCTCCTTTTAAACGAGCAATTTCTCGAATTAATGTCGAAGAAATAAAAGAATACTGTTCAGAAGGTGTTAAAAACACCGCCTCGAAATGTGGATCAAGCTGACGGTTCATATTGGCCAGTTGAAATTCATATTCAAAGTCAGAAACTGCTCTTAAACCACGAAGTACTGCTGTGGCCTTTTGTTCTTTAAAAAAGTTAACCAACAAACCATCAAAACCTACAAACTCAACATTTGATAGATGGCCTAATGATGATTGCGCTAGTGCAACTCTTTCTTCTAAGCTGAACAAAGGGTTTTTATGATGTCCAATTGCAATCGCTACTACAACTTCATCAAACATTCTTGATGCTCTAGTAACTAAATCAACGTGCCCATTCGTGATAGGGTCAAATGTTCCAGGATAAATTACACGCGTTTTAGACATCCGCTAGTACTCTAATTGTATTGTGCGCCTATTTTAGCAAAAGTTATACATGAGACGAAATATTGATATGTGGGAAAAAACTTCACCTTGGCATCAGTTTACGGCACAATAGGGACAATTGTGGAAGTTTGAATTATGGCGAAAGCAACAGTAGTAAAGAAACATAATGGCGGAACCATCGCACAAAACAAACGTGCCCGTCATGATTATTTTATCGAAGAAAAATTTGAAGCTGGCATGTCTTTACTAGGCTGGGAAGTAAAATCTTTACGTGCCGGTCGTATGAGTTTGACAGAAAGTTATGTCATTTTTAAAAATGGTGAAGCATTCTTATTTGGTGCTCAGATTCAACCACTCCTTTCTGCATCTACACATATTGTGCCGGAAGCTACACGTACACGAAAATTATTATTATCTCGTCGTGAACTTGAAAAGCTTATGGGTGCAGTGAACCAAAAAGGTTATTCGTGCGTTCCATTAGCATGTTACTGGAAAGGTCATCTGGTTAAGCTTGAAATTGCACTCGTGAAAGGTAAACAACTTCACGATAAACGAGCGACTGAAAAAGAACGTGATTGGCAACGTGATAAAGCACGTATATTTCATAAGTAATAGACTAAAAAGCCTCTTTATAGAGGCTTTTTTATTTTTCACTAATTTAATCTATATAAAAGCCCAGCAATATATTCACCAAACCATTTAGCCGTATCTAAATCACCTTGCGGCGGTGTAATTTCAACAGGTGCATTATCTGATTGAGTCATCAACCCTAAACAGCTCGATAAACGGTTTAAATCGGTTTCAGTATGGCCTGTTGTCATTAAAGGTAAACCTGACCACAACATGCCGTGCTGCATCGCAAAAATATTAAGTTGTTGCAGAACCGCCAGTTTATCACCACTTAAACCGCCCGAATTTGCAAAACCCGCTGCTAACTTACCCTGCCATAAACGATTTTTCCAACGTTTAGATGTACTATCCATAAACTTTTTAAAATCGGCAGTTACGCTTCCCATATAAGTTGGGGAACCAAAAATAATGCCCTGTGAGGCATCTAAAACATCCCAATCAATATGCTCAATATTCATCACATGTACTTTGACGCCCATCACTTCGGCGCCACTTGCGATAGCAGACGCTACCTTTGCAGTGTGACCATAGGGACTGTGATAGACAATAGAGAGATGTTTTTCAGGCAAAGACATAAGCTTAATATTTTGAGCGATTTTTTCTATTTTATCATTTTATTAAAACTTGCTAAACCTTCCTCTATAAACATGAAATCTCAGTGCTGGCCTTAATTTCTTGAATAAATATGGAAAATTCAAAATAAAAAACTCTCTTATGCTATTTTGAAATTTAAACAACATAAGAGAGTATTATTACAACAATCATATCCTTAAGAAGAAATATGATTTTTCAAAACTACATAAAAACAAAAGTTGCCATACGGCCAGTTTTAGCATCACGGCGGTAAGAAAAATATTCATCTTGCTGTTGGTATGAACACTGATCTCCCCCTAAAACTTTTTCAACTCCTCGTCTCTGTAAGATAAAACGAGCAATTGCATACAAGTCAGCATGAAATTTATTTGGAGCTGCCCCATCAATAAATGCAGTTTCCAATTCAGGATATTTACTACAAAAAGCAGTTTTTACCTCTGCTCCGATTTCAAAGCAAGGTTGACTAATCGCTGCACCCAACCATGCCCATGTTGGAGGGTTCTGCATTGCAGCAACTGTATTTTCAATAATACCTCCCGCTAAACCTCGCCACCCTGCATGTAAGTTAGCAATTTCTGTACCTTCAGCATTACCAAGCACGACAGGTAAACAATCGGCTGTCATCATCATTAACGCATGACCTTTGGTTTGCGTAATCAAGCCGTCGCCAATTAAAGCTGTAAAAGGAATTTGTTCATTTACTGTATGGCAAATCGTGCTATGTGTTTGGGTCATCCATGTCATTTTTTTAACCCCAAACTGAGCAAATTCATCTAACAGTATCATCCGATGCTGCTGGACACGCTGAGCTTCGTCTTTAACGTGCAAAGCAAGGTTAAAACCTGTTAGCTCTGTTTGCTCTGCTGGTAATGCCAAAGGGTGATGAACTCGTGTCTGCCCTACGAATACGCCTTGAGGTAAACCCTGAACAAATTCCATATACCAGTCCTTAATATGCAGCGTTTTCTGTACGTAAAACATTAACCAACTGCGTAAAATCTTCAGGCCATGGTGCTTCGAATAACATTTCTTCACCAGTACGAGGATGTTTTAAGCCCAATTTAGCTGCATGAAGTGCTTGGCGTTTAAAACCGCGTAAAGTTTCGATGAGTAACTCAGATGCCCCTGCCGGAATACGTACACGGTTCATATAAACTTGGTCACCGACCAAACCATGTCCAATATAACTAAAGTGAACGCGAATCTGGTGGGTACGGCCAGTCTCAAGTTGCGCTTGTACACGAGTAAAGTCTCTAAAACGCTCTTTCACGTTATAGTGCGTTACAGCATCACGCCCACCCGGCAAAATTGCCATTTTTACACGGTCAACCGGATGTCTTTTTATCGGCTCATCGATTGTGCCACCTGCAATAATATTGCCATAAGTGACTAAGTCATAAATACGATAAACAGATTTATCTCCCAATTGTTTACTCAAAGAAAATTGTGCTTCGAGATTTTTAGCAACAACTAGTAAACCACTGGTATCTTTATCAATACGATGTACTAGACCAGCACGTGAAAGCTCGGCTGACTTGGGTGAATGGTAAAGCAAAGCATTGACCAAAGTACCCGAGGTATTACCTGCGCCAGGATGAACCACCATACCTACTGGTTTATTAATGACTAAAATATCTTCATCTTCGTAAACAATATCGAGTGGAATATTTTCTGGTTGACTGTTGGTCTGTGCTTCAAGCTCAACATTTAAAGTTAGCGTTTCATTGCCTTCGCAGCGATATTTAGGTTTGACAATGTTACCATTTACCAACAGATGACCTTCTTTCATCCATTGTTTAAGTTTTTCGCGTGAAAACTCACTCCACACCATGGCTGCCACTTGGTCGATACGTTGCCCTAAGTAGCTTTCATCTAACTGAACTTGCAACGATAAACGTGTTGCAGTTGTATCAGAAGTATGGTTATCTGCATCCTCAGAATCTTCTAGTAAATTGAAGTCTGTTTCAGAGAAGTTTGTGTTTGAAGATTGTGCTGAAGTCATTTGATCATTTAGATAAAAGTGGTTTAATAGCGCAATTGTAGCTCATTGCCCAACATAACAGAGGAGTTTTTATGTCGCTACCACGTTATAAAATTACGATGCTTGCCTTATCTTTAGGTGTAGCGTCTGCATTTGTGGGCTGTAGCAGCAATCCAAGTAAAAAAGAAGTGGTCGATACTGGCCCTCAATCTAGTGAACAAGCATATTTTGACAAGGCTCAAAAAGCTCTTGATCGTGGTCAATATCTTGACGCTACCAAATCTTTAGAAGCGATTGATACTTATTATCCAACTGGACAATACGCACAACAAGCACAACTTGAACTTCTCTATTCAAAATTTAAGCAAAAAGATTATGAAGGTGCGATTGCACTCGCAGAACGTTTTATTCGTTTAAATCCTCAGCATCCAAATGTAGATTATGCTTACTACGTACGTGGCGTATCTAATATGGAGATGAACTACGATAGCTTGTTGCGTTACACCTCTTTGCAACAATCTCACCGTGATGTGAGTTATTTAAAAGTTGCATATCAAAACTTTGTTGATCTTATTCGTCGCTTCCCAAGTAGCCAGTATTCTGTCGATGCAGCACAGCGTATGAAGTTTATTGGACAAGAGCTTGCTGAAAGTGAAATGAATGCAGCGCGTTTTAACGTTAAACGTAAAGCGTGGATTGCCGCGGCTGAACGTTCACAATGGGTGATTGAACATTATCCACAAACACCTCAAGTACCAGAAGCTTTAGCAACTTTGGCATATAGCTATGATCAATTAGGTGATAAGGCAACTTCGCAACAATACATCGAAGTTTTAAAACTTAATTATCCGAGCCTTGTCAATAAAAACGGCACTGTCAACATGCGTGCTGCACGTAAAGAAGGTAACTGGATCAACCGTGCAACCTTAGGTATTCTTGGTCGTGAATCTAAGTCTGTAACACCAGATACGACTACTTCTTCTGAAGCTGAACCAAAACGTAGTCTACTAAACCGCGTAAGCTTTGGTTTAATTGGTAACTCGGGTAAAGAAGAAACTGAAGAAACAACTAACACACCTGTTGAAGCACCAAAAAGTGAACGTAGTTGGACTAATCGCTTAAGCTTCGGTTTACTAGATAAACCTGAGCCAAAAGCAGCAGAAGGCGCAACAATTGCACCAGCAACGTCTTCGAGTGAAGCACCGAGTGCCTCACCAGCAGATAACGAAGCAGATGACGCTGCTCAATAAGCAATAAAAGCTTAAAAATAACCAACAAACAGGCAAGTAATATCACTTGCCTGTTTGTTTTTATAAAATAGTAAAATATTTATCGGGCATATCTCGATTCATCATGTCAGAATAATCTGACCTATCGCATCATTAGTTTAAACACGGTTATCTGAATTATGGCAATTCCACAGCATACGATTGATCAGATCTTAGATCGCACAGATATTGTCGATCTGATTGGTCAACGTGTGAAACTGAAAAAAACCGGACGAACTTATTCTGGTTGTTGCCCTTTTCATCAAGAGAAAACGCCTTCTTTCCATGTTTACCGCGATAAACAGTATTATCACTGCTTTGGCTGTCAGGCGAACGGAAATGCTATTCGCTTCCTAATGGACATTGATAACCGAAACTTTATTGATGTGATGAAGGAATTATCGACTAATACGGGAGTCGAATTACCAAAAGATAATACTGATAATAAAAAACTGTCTTATACACGCCAAGTTACAAAACCATCAACACCGCCCAAAACGGTTGCTGAACCGACTACTCAAGCACCTATAGAAGATCAGTACAATACGTTTGAACCTGTATATTTTGATGATCCCTTTGCCCAGTTTGAACAGCCATTTAGCTTTGATGAGCCAGTACAAGAAGGTAATTTATATGACCTTCTAGAAAATGTTGCCCAGTTTTATGAACATCAATTACCGACTAGTCAAAAAGCTAAAAATTACTTTAAGCAACGCGGTTTAAGTGACCAGACTATTCAGTTCTGGCGTTTAGGTTATGCTCCTGAAGACTGGCAGCATCTAGAAAAAGCTTTCCCTTATGATATTGAGGGCTTAAAGCAACTTGGTCTCATCCGTTCAAGCGATAGTGGTCGTGACTTCGACCTTTTACGTGATCGTGTTATTTTTCCAATTCGGGACCCTAAAGGTCGTGTAGTTGGCTTTGGTGGTCGTGCGCTCAATGATGAAATTAAACCTAAATACATCAACTCGCCCGATTCGGAAGTATTCCACAAAAATCAATTATTATATGGGCTATATGAAGGCCGAAAATTAAAAGCAAATGACTGGTTAATGGTCGAAGGATATATGGATGTCATTGCTTTACAGCAATATGGCATTACTGGTGCAGTTGCGACTTTAGGAACAGCAAGTAATACCGAACACCTTAATATCTTATTTAAACAAAATAACCGGATTACGATTGCTTTTGACGGGGATGCTGCAGGTCAAAAGGCCGCACGCCGAACTTTAGAAATTGCATTACCCTTACTCAATGATGGTCGCGAGCTCAAATTCTTTGTATTGCCAAATGACCATGACCCTGACTCTTTAATCCGCCGTGAAGGGGTGGAAAATTTCCAGAAGCTTCTACAGCAAGCTCCTTTACTTTCTGACTTTGTTTTTGCTCATCTTACTGGGCAACATGACATTAGTACGCCCGAAGGTAAAAGTCTTGTTATGGGCGAATTAAGAGAATTGACCGAGTTATTGCCAAAACAAGGGTCTTTTCGCTATCTACTAACCCAATCTTTCCGAGAAAAATTAGGCTTAGGTAAGCGCTTCACTCCACAAATTAGCCACGATGCATCCCTATCTTTTAATATTCAAACGAAAGATGAGGACTTTGCAATTGCAATTTTAATGCACCATCCGTTTCTTTATATTCATTTTGAAGGATTACGGGCTTATATTCCGCAAGATGAGTTGTTGGCTAAAATATTAGCAATTTTAAACCGTATATTTGACGAATTGCCTGATGACCAAGAACTAGCTACCTACTATGTTTTAGGTGCTTGTAGCAGTTATTGCCATGAAATTGCAGATATTATGCAAAGGACCAATATTCAAGCCTTAACTCAAGCACCGGAAGTAGCAGATAAACTCGCAAAAGAATATGCTTTAGGCTTACAAGAAAGATATTTACGTCAAAAACTAAAATCTAAAATCTCATTAGTTGAGTCAAGAAACTTAAGACAACAACTCAATGAACTTACTAAACAAATTAGCTTAAGACTTCTTTCTTAACGTTTGGGTTTTCGCTCATGATCGAATACATCCTGTAAATGCTGCTGTAACCATTCAAAATAGTCTGGGCTCTCTGCTTTTGCAGCTTCACGCAACAACATAGAGGTAGGATGTATTAGTTTTTGCGTCAAACGATGGGCAAATTGCTGCAACACTTGCTCAGGATTTCCACCATGATGCAGAGCCTCTAATGCATGGGTAAGCTCTCGCTGACTAATTTCTTCACTATGTTGGCGATAAGCATGAATTGTACTGCCCGCCTCTTTGACTTTTTGATGCGTAATTAGCTGGGTGGCTAGCTGATTAACCATCACCTCAGCTTCAACAGCCGCTTGACGACGTTGAGCCAAGTTTTCATCAATCACACTTTGTAGATCATCTACGCCGTATAAATACACTCCATCAAGCGACTCTACTTTAGGGTCAATATCACGCGGTACAGCTAAATCGACCATTAACATTTGCTGATAACGGCGTTTTTTTAATGCAGTTTTGACATCTGCATAAGCAATAACCTGATGCAAACTACCCGTACAACTTGAAACAACATCGGCACGATATAGATTCTCAGCCAAATCTGAAAAATCAATAATCTCAACTTCAACTTGATGTGCAATTTCTTGGGCCAATTGATCGGCACGTTCACGGCTACGATTACAAATAATCATCTTGGCGACGCCCATTTCAGCTAAATGCTTGGCAACAAGGCTGTTCATTTCGCCAGCAGCAACCACCATAACCGTTAGTTTTTCAGGTTTACTAAAAACCTGTAAAGCGAGCTGGGCAACTGCATAACCCATTGAAACGGCATGACTACCTACAGCTGTTTCAGAGCGCACACGTTTAGCGGCGTAAAAAGCGTACTCAAATACACTATTTAATTCAGGAGAAACTGTTTGCGCTTCTTTAGACAATGCTAGAGCACTTTTCACCTGCCCTAAAATTTGCGGTTCGCCCAACATGAGTGAGTCCAAACCACTTGCTACACGCATTAAATGTGTGATGGCTTGAGCATTTTCGTAACGATAAACATGATGAATTAACTGCTTTACATCAATATTATTGGCATCGGCTAACCATTTCAGAAGGCTTTCGGCATCTTCCGCCATGGCGTAGACTTCTGTACGGTTACACGTTGAGACAACCACTAAGTCTTTTAAAGACTCGTGATGACGTTGTTCGGCAAGCAAATTACTTAATCGCTCTGCATTGAAAGCAATTTGCTCGCGGAGTTCTACAGAAGCTGTTTGATGGTTGACACCCAATGCAAAGAAAGACATATCAGATCATCATTTCGCTAAATTTATGCTATTGTGCAACATCGGTGTCATAAAAAGCATTACTTTGGATCAATAAAAATTGCGTCAAATGAATAGCCGTATTAATTTTAACGGTGCTTCGATAAGACAGTATTCTACCACATTCTTATTGTTAGGTAGCATGTCCTCATATGTCTATGCACGTCCAGTGCAAGAGACCTATGCCGTGCATTCATTTGATCAGGCTTTACAGCAGAGTATGGTTGCTGAATTTGCCTTAGCTTATGACGATATTCCCACAGCACTGCACAATTACACAGTGCTTGCGATAAAAAGCAACTCAACAACAATTAAACAGCGTGCATTAGACGTTGCACTTGAATATAACGACTTACAAGCTGCATTAAATATTGCAACACATTGGGTTGTTCAAGAGCCTAAAGATGTCCCTGCTTTATTTTATTTATCGCATATTGCGCTAAAAACACATGAATATCAGCTTGCTGCCGAGACTTTAGATAAAATTTTAAAAATAGATCCAACTGCCGATCTTGAACAAATTTTGGCAAGCATTGCACCTGAAAATGCACAGGATCGAGAAGTTTTATTAACCGCTTTACGTTCTAGTGCAGAGAAAGACAACCCATCCATCTTAGCGCTTATTGCCAACCTAGAAGCACAAAATGGTCAGTTAGAACCTGCCTTAAGTACCATTAATCGCGCACTACGCCGTCGCCCTAAAGTGACCAGCTTTATCTTAATGAAAGCCAATTTACTAATCGCACTAAGTGATCAAGAAGGCGCTTTAAAATGGTATGCAAAGTCAAGCCGTAAATATAAGAAAAACCTAGACATTCGCCTAGCCGAAGTACGTTATCTCATCCAGATTAATCAACCCCAGCTTGCTCTTGAAAAATTAGAGAAAATTATTGAAAGCAATCCTCATGCTGAAGAGGCTTTGTTTATTGCTGGTTTAACCAGTATTGACCTTAAGCAATATGACAAAGCAGAACAATATCTGGTTGATTTACGCAACTCTGCAAAATATCAAAATGAGGCGTATTACTACTTAGCGATTAATGCTGAAAGAAAACAACATTATGAAACTGCTAAAGCTTACTACCGTTTAGTCGATGGTAGTTTGTATATTGTTTCAAGACGCAATCTCATTGCAATCTATGATAAACAAGAAAACTTACACGACGCTTTACGCTTTTTAACCCAAGAACGAGTCAATTATCCTCAGCATGCAAGCTTTCTTTACCAAGCTCAAGCTGAAATTTTAAAGAAGATGGGCAATAAAAAAGCTGCATTAAATTTATTAGATGAAGCGATCAAAAACTTACCAGATGATCCGGAGCTCATCTATGCAGAAGTTTTATTATTAGACCCTTATACTGACCGCGATAAACTCGATAAAACACTCAAACAATTATTGCAGTTAGAACCCAATAGCCCAACGTATCTAAACGCCTATGCTTATACATTAGCTTTGCAAAATCGTAGGCTTAAGGAAGCACGTCAATATGCTGAACAGGCTTTAGAATATGCCCCTGAACAAGCTTCTATTCTGGATACGCTAGGCTATATCGCATTTTTACAAAATGATTATGAAGCGGCTGCGGAAGCTTTAGGCAAAGCATATGAACTAAGTCATAACATAAATATTGGCATTCGTTACGCTAAGGCACTTTATATGCAAGGATCATTAACTCAGTTCAGTGCCGTGTTACAACAACTGAAACAAAAGCACGCAAATGATCCACAATTACAACAACTTGATGCGTTAATTTTACCTACATCTGCAAAAAAGAGTTAAATTTATGAGCAAACTTGCCCAACTGTGCACAGCGATCTGTGGATCAAGTGTTTTATTTTTAACCGGTTGTCAGCATTTTACTCAACCTAAAGCTGCAGTTACCCACCAAGTACAAGACGAAAAACACTTCAATTTACAAGGTAAAATTGGAGTACGCACCCCCCAACAAACTGGTAGTGCATTCTTTACATGGATTCAACAGCAAGACAATTTCGATATCGAATTAAGCGGTATTTTAGGTGTTGGAAAAACACAAATTCAGGGTAAACCAGGTGAAGTTACTCTAAACAGTGCTAAAACTGGACTGATTACGGCTGCATCTCCTGAAGAACTTTTAGAGCGTGCAACTGGCTGGCAAGCACCAATTACTCATTTAACCAGTTGGATTTTAGCGAAACCTGCAACTTTAAATGCTCAAATTAGTAAAGATAATGCAAATCGTGTGAGCCAACTCATCGAAGATGGCTGGACAGTTAATTTTAGTTATGATGGTGAACAAACTCTACCAAATAAACTGGTTTTAAAGCAGGCTCTTGCTGAAGATAAAGAAAACCGTATTACAATGGTGATCCAAAACCGCTAATCCTTATTATATAAATCTATGATTCGAGTACCTTCTCCAGCTAAGCTCAACCTGTTTTTGCATATCACAGGACGTCGTGAAAATGGTTACCATGAACTACAAACCATTTTCCAACTTATTGATTTATATGACTGGATGACATTTACGCCTATATCTGAAGATGAGATTCAGATTGAAGGTTTAGGTGAGGTTCAACTTGAGCAAAATCTGATTTATCGGGCGGCACAGATATTACGCCCTCACGCTCAAAATCCTTGCGGACTCCATATAAAAATTGAAAAAAATATTCCGATGGGTGCCGGTTTAGGTGGCGGTTCTTCCAATGCAGCCACGACGCTTATTGTCTTAAATCAATTATGGCAATGTGGTCTAGCTGAAGAACAGTTAGCTCAGTTCGGTGTCAAGCTTGGTGCCGATGTTCCAATTTTTATTTATGGGTTAAATGCATGGGCTGAAGGGATTGGTGAACATTTATCATTCATAGACTTAGATCAAAAACAATTCATTGTTTTAAAACCTGATTGTTTTATCAGCACTCAACTGCTTTTTTCACAAAAAACATTGACAAGAGATTCTAAGCCCACTACATTTTGCGCCTATCAGTTAGAACCTTCTAATTTCGGAAATAACTTTGAGCTTCTGGCTAGAGAGTTATACCCTGAAGTTGAAGAAGCAATGCAATATCTCGACCAGTTTGGTCATGCAAAGCTTACAGGTACAGGTGCTTGTGTTTTTGCTGAGGTAACCGATGAAATGAATGTTGATGACATTCTTAAACATGCACCATGTAAAGCTTACTTGGTACATAGTTTAAAAGAATCTCCTTTGCGTCATTTTAAAGTTGCAAGTTAGGGGCGTCGCCAAGTGGTAAGGCAGCGGGTTTTGATCCCGCCATCCGTTGGTTCGAATCCAGCCGCCCCTGCCATTTTCCAC
>NZ_POYH01000020.1:0-1868 GCF_002899995.1 Acinetobacter sp. AKBS16
TCTTGTAAAAGCTGATCACCCGCCAGTAAAAGCTCAACATCAGCTTTAAACAGTTGCGGCTGCGCCTGATTACCTTGTTGAGTCTGACCTGCCAAATGCTTAATGCCTTGATGCTGGGTTAAGTGCTCAAGTCCCGCGGTATAGCTTTTTAAGGTGCCAGCATTGAGCATGGTTTGTGCAGGCTTGGCACCCATAATTTCAGTCAGCTTGCTAATGAGCTGGCTAAATTCAGCTGATTTGATGCCTAAAATTAAACCCGGATTGGTACAGAACTGACCACAGCCTAAAACTACTGAATCTGCCAAGTCCTGTGCAATTTTGTCACCACGGTTTTTTAAGGCATCAGGCAACATCAGCATCGGGTTAATACTGCTCATTTCAGCAAACACCGGAATCGGTTGTGGACGGGCTGCGGCCATATCACATAAAGCTCGTCCGCCACGTAATGAACCGGTAAAACCCACAGCCTGAATTAAAGGATGCTTCACTAAAGGTTCACCCACGCCATTACCGTAGATCATGTTAAATACACCTTTAGGCATATTTGATTTTTCGACTGCACGTTCAATTGCCTGCGCTACAAAGTCTGCTGTCGCCATATGTCCACTATGGGCTTTCACCACTACGGAGCAACCTGCTGCCAGTGCCGAAGCAGTGTCACCACCCGCAGTTGAGAATGCTAAAGGAAAGTTACTTGCCCCAAAGACTGCAACAGGGCCGACACCGATTTTAATCTGACGCAGGTCTGGGCGAGGTAAAGGCTGACGCTCAGACAAAGCTGTATCAATACGCGCACCTAAGAAATCACCACGGCGCAGCACTTTAGCAAACAGGCGCATTTGCCCACTGGTACGGGCACGTTCACCTTGTAAACGTGCAAGTGGCAAAGCAGTTTCCTGTGAGACAATTTCAAGAAAATCTGTACCCAAAGCATCGAGCTCATCGGCAATGTTTTCTAAAAAGGTAGCACGCTGTTCAGGAGACATATGGCGGTAAGTTTTAAACGCTTGACTGGCTGCTTCACAGGCCTGATTAACCTCTTGCTCGGTTGCATGGTGAAACTCATAAGGCAGAGCTTCACCAGTCGTAGCATGAATACTTTTTAATAAGGTTGTACCTTGTGCGCTGCGTGAACCGCCAATAAAGTTGTGTCCAATGACCATTTTTATATTCCTTAGAGAGTAATAACTGAACCGATCGGTAATTCGGGTTGCATATGAGCAAGTTTGTTTTTGAGTGGATGGCCGAACTCTTTCATTTCTATTTCAAACTCATCGTTGACTTGCGCTTGAATACCGTCGGCAAAAGATAGAGTCGCTGTACCGAAATAATGGATATGTACATCCCCTGCTTTTAAGAATTGTTGATACTTAAAGTGGTGATATTCCAGATTTGCCAAGCTATGGCACATATTGTCTTCACCCGACAAAAACTCTTTTTCCCAAATGATTTGTCCATCACGACGCAAGCGGCTGGTTCCGACTAAATGTTTTGGTAATTCACCTGTCCGTAAAGCTGGACCAAAACTACAAAAACGTAATTTTGAATGAGCCAGATATAAATAGTTACGGCGCTCCATCACGTGATCAGAATATTCATTGCCTAGCGCAAACCCGATTCGGTAAGGCTTTAGGTCTTCTCCAATAACATAGAGTCCTGCGATTTCAGGTTCTTCGCCGCCATCTTCGGCAAATGGTGGTAAAGGTAATTCAGCTCCCGGTCTTACCACAATTGAACCATCGCCTTTATAAAACCATTCTGGCTGTGCCCCGATCTGACCTTCTGCTGGACGGCCCTTTTGTAGCCCCCATTGAAATATTCGCATGGTGTCGGTTACCGAGCTGTCATCGCTTAAATTTTGTTGATGC
>NZ_POYH01000021.1:0-1921 GCF_002899995.1 Acinetobacter sp. AKBS16
AAAACGTTGTTGACCACGACCGGCACCACCACGGCCATCGCCCATACGATATGTACCGGCAGCATGCCACGCTAAACGGATAAATAAGCCCGTATAATTTCCCCAGTCGGCTGGCCACCAGTCTTGGGAATCGGTTAATACATTTTTGATGTCGGCTTTAAGTGCGTAGTAGTCGAGTTTTTTAAATTCTTGACGGTAATTAAAATCTTTACCGAGCGGATTAGAGCGTTCTGAATGTTGATTAAGTAAGTCAACACGTAATTGATTTGGCCACCAGTGTAAATTAGCCGTGCCACCACCGACTGTTACTTGCGGTTTTGAGTTATGACCTGAAAAAGGACATTTTGATTCGTTTGACATGATTATATTCTCTCTGGGTAATATTTATTGAGCTCTTAATAAAAATGAAGGCTCATTTTCCTGGACTTCTGGGTTAAAAAATGATGCGTATCGAATAAAGAAATGAGAGAACAAATGGTGAGAGAAACCGTTTTAAAAATTTTTCACTGTTATGTCAGCTCATCAGTTTTATTCAACAATACATGAGTTTCCTTTGTTTATTATTCCTTCAATTTACTGCATGAAGGCTAAAAAACAAGAGGGAAAATGGTTCAAATTTTGCAAATAATGACGCATGGCATGAGCTCCTTAATCATTGAAACATCGCAATATCTTTCAATTTCGTTCTTTAAATATACTAGAATCTGATTGTTTATTTTTCAAATGGATTAAATTGTCTATATTAATTGGTAAAACCGATTTTTGGAGAAATTAAAGATCAGGAGTGCGCTAAGTGGCATCTTAAAAATAAAGAGAAAATTTAAAAATAGATGAATTGAAAAAGGAGAGCTTTTTGACTCTCCTTTTTAAGTATTTATACGCTTACAAGGCGGTTAGATTTAACCATATCGGCTAGACCATGAGTTTTAAAGTAGTACTCAAGCCAGCTTTTTACAATAAGCGGATTATTCATTTTCATGACATCATCAAGCAGCTTTTGGGCATCTGACATTGGGACATGGCAAATTGCTTTTCGGACACGCAAGATGTTACTTGAACTCATCGAAAGGGTATTGAAGCCCATGGCCATCAGTAAGATCGCCGATAACGGATCACCCGCCATCTCACCACAAATACTTACTGGTTTTTGGTATTTATGGCATTCCTTCACGAGTCGAGTTAAAGCCCGCAAAATAGACGGATGGAAGTGTGAATAGACGTTTGCGACATGCGGATTATTACGGTCCACAGCAAGTAAGTATTGAGTTAAGTCATTTGAACCAACCGAGAAGAAATCGACAAGTTCGGCGAACTCATCAATTTGTAGCAGTACACTCGGTACCTCAACCATAATCCCGATTTTTGGTTTAGTAATTTTAACTTGTTCTTCTTCTTGCACTGCAATCCAGTCACGCTCAAGTAAATAAAGTACTTCTTCGACTTCACTTACTGTCGTTACCATTGGCAATAGGATATGCAAATTATTTAAACCAATACTGGCTTTAAGCATTGCCCGGATTTGTGCTGAGAAAATCTCTGGATGGTCGAGCGTGAAACGAATACCGCGCCACCCTAATGCCGAGTTCTCTTCTTCAATACTGAAGTAAGGTAAGTCTTTATCGGCACCAATATCGAGGGTACGCATGACTACCGGCTTATTGGCAAAGTGACTCAACTGTTGGCGATAGATGGCACGTTGTTCTTCTTCACCTGGGAAACGTTCCCGTAACATGAATGGAATTTCACTACGGTACAAACCCACACCTTGAGCGCCACGTTGTACACCGCGGACTACATCAATCATAAGGCCCGTGTTCACAAACAGTTGAACAGAGACACCGTCTGGTGTAATCGCTTCTTTGGTCTCATATTGTTTGAGATCTTTTGCGATTTGCTCGTCTTCTTTTTGAATTTCTTTATA
>NZ_POYH01000022.1:0-3283 GCF_002899995.1 Acinetobacter sp. AKBS16
AATTAGTAAATAAAGATTGAGATCTTGGTTTATTAACTTCTGTGATTTCATTATCACGGTAATTAGTGTGATCTGACGAAGACACATTAACTCATTAACAGATTGGCAAAATTGAGTCTGAAATAAATTGTTCACTCAAGAGTTTAGATTAAGCAATTAATCTAGATGAATTGAGAACTAGCAAATTAACTGAATCAAGCGTTTTGGTATGTGAATTTAGATTGAAGCTGTACGGTGCTTAAGTGCACAGTGCTCTAAACTGAAATGTTGAAGTTACTAACTTGTAGGTAACATCGACTGTTTGGGGTTGTATAGTCAAGTAATTAAGTGCATGTGGTGGATGCCTTGGCAGTCAGAGGCGATGAAAGACGTGATAGCCTGCGAAAAGCTCCGGGGAGGCGGCAAATATCCTTTGATCCGGAGATGTCTGAATGGGGGAACCCACCTACTTTAAGGTAGGTATTGCAACATGAATACATAGTGTTGCAAGGCGAACGAGGGGAAGTGAAACATCTCAGTACCCTTAGGAAAAGAAATCAATTGAGATTCCCTCAGTAGCGGCGAGCGAACGGGGATCAGCCCATTAAGTTATGTGTGTTTTAGTGGAACGCTCTGGGAAGTGCGAACGTAGAGGGTGATATTCCCGTACACGAAAGGGCACACATAATGATGACGAGTAGGGCGAGGCACGTGAAACCTTGTCTGAATATGGGGGGACCATCCTCCAAGGCTAAATACTCCTGACTGACCGATAGTGAACCAGTACCGTGAGGGAAAGGCGAAAAGAACCCCTGTGAGGGGAGTGAAATAGATCCTGAAACCGCATGCATACAAGCAGTGGGAGCACCTTCGTGGTGTGACTGCGTACCTTTTGTATAATGGGTCAGCGACTTATATTCAGTAGCGAGGTTAACCGTATAGGGGAGCCGTAGAGAAATCGAGTCTTAATAGGGCGTTTAGTTGCTGGGTATAGACCCGAAACCAGGCGATCTATCCATGAGCAGGTTGAAGGTTGGGTAACACTAACTGGAGGACCGAACCCACTGTCGTTGAAAAGCCAGGGGATGACTTGTGGATAGGGGTGAAAGGCTAATCAAGCCTGGTGATAGCTGGTTCTCCCCGAAAGCTATTTAGGTAGCGCCTCGGACGAATACCATAGGGGGTAGAGCACTGTTTCGGCTAGGGGGTCATCCCGACTTACCAAACCGATGCAAACTCCGAATACCTATGAGTACTATCCGGGAGACAGACTGCGGGTGCTAACGTCCGTAGTCAAGAGGAAAACAATCCAGACCGCCAGCTAAGGCCCCAAAATCATAGTTAAGTGGGAAACGATGTGGGAAGGCATAGACAGCTAGGAGGTTGGCTTAGAAGCAGCCACCCTTTAAAGAAAGCGTAATAGCTCACTAGTCGAGTCGGCCTGCGCGGAAGATGTAACGGGGCTAAAACTATGTGCCGAAGCTGCGGATGTATACTTTGTATACGTGGTAGGGGAGCGTTCTGTAAGCCGATGAAGGTGTGTTGAGAAGCATGCTGGAGGTATCAGAAGTGCGAATGCTGACGTGAGTAACGACAAAACGGGTGAAAAACCCGTTCGCCGAAAGACCAAGGGTTCCAGTCCAACGTTAATCGGGGCTGGGTGAGTCGACCCCTAAGGCGAGGCCGAAAGGCGTAGTCGATGGGAAAATGGTTAATATTCCATTACTTCTGTGTAATGCGATGAGAGGACGGAGAAGGCTAAATCAGCCTGGCGTTGGTTGTCCAGGTGAAAGGATGTAGGCATGTATCTTAGGCAAATCCGGGGTACTCTATGCTGAGATCTGATAGCAAGCTGTACTTGTACAGCGAAGTGGTTGATGCCATGCTTCCAGGAAAAGTCTCTAAGCTTCAGTTACACAGGAATCGTACCCGAAACCGACACAGGTGGTCAGGTCGAGTAGACCAAGGCGCTTGAGAGAACTCTGCTGAAGGAACTAGGCAAAATGGTACCGTAACTTCGGGAGAAGGTACGCTGTTGTTGGTGATGGAACTCGCTTCCTGAGCTGACGACAGCCGCAGAAACCAGGCCGCTGCAACTGTTTATTAAAAACATAGCACTCTGCAAACACGAAAGTGGACGTATAGGGTGTGATGCCTGCCCGGTGCTGGAAGGTTAATTGATGGGGTTAGCGTAAGCGAAGCTCTTGATCGAAGCCCCAGTAAACGGCGGCCGTAACTATAACGGTCCTAAGGTAGCGAAATTCCTTGTCGGGTAAGTTCCGACCTGCACGAATGGCATAATGATGGCGGCGCTGTCTCCAGCAGAGGCTCAGTGAAATCGAAATCGCTGTGAAGATGCAGTGTACCCGCGGCTAGACGGAAAGACCCCGTGAACCTTTACTGCAGCTTGACACTGAACTTTGACCTTACTTGTGTAGGATAGGTGGGAGGCTTTGAAGCTGGAACGCTAGTTCCAGTGGAGCCGTCCTTGAAATACCACCCTGGTAATGTTGAGGTTCTAACTCTGTCCCGTGATCCGGGACGAGGACCGTGTCTGGTGGGTAGTTTGACTGGGGCGGTCTCCTCCTAAAGAGTAACGGAGGAGTACGAAGGTGCGCTCAGCGTGGTCGGAAATCACGCGTAGAGTATAAAGGCAAAAGCGCGCTTAACTGCGAGACCCACAAGTCGAGCAGGTACGAAAGTAGGTCTTAGTGATCCGGTGGTTCTGTATGGAAGGGCCATCGCTCAACGGATAAAAGGTACTCTGGGGATAACAGGCTGATACCGCCCAAGAGTTCATATCGACGGCGGTGTTTGGCACCTCGATGTCGGCTCATCTCATCCTGGGGCTGAAGCAGGTCCCAAGGGTATGGCTGTTCGCCATTTAAAGAGGTACGCGAGCTGGGTTTAGAACGTCGTGAGACAGTTCGGTCCCTATCTACCGTGGGCGCTGGAAATTTGAGAGGATCTGCTCCTAGTACGAGAGGACCAGAGTGGACGAACCTCTGGTGTACCGGTTGTGACGCCAGTCGCATCGCCGGGTAGCTATGTTCGGAAGGGATAACCGCTGAAAGCATCTAAGCGGGAAGCCTACCTCAAGATAAGATTTCCCTAGGACTTTATGTCCTCTAAAGAGCCGTTCGAGACTAGGACGTTGATAGGTTGGATGTGGAAGCATAGTGATATGTGAAGCTGACCAATACTAATTGCTCGTGAGGCTTGACTATACAACACCCAAGCAGTTGTATATGAAGCATCAATCGATTCTTAAATATGCAAGACAACTTGATTTAGTTATACCTCT